>JAVVGN010000088.1:0-7207 GCA_032249095.1 Candidatus Caldarchaeales archaeon
ACTCCATAATACACCATGCTCAGAAGAAGCTTAAATAGTTTGGAGACGAGCTCGAAGATATTTTTGAAAAATCTATCTTACTTTTTACGATGGCTTTAACTACACCGATAGCAGGGTCTTGAGGTGTTGTTTCATCCTTCACCCATATTATTCAGCGGCCTCAGTATGGTTCCGTCCACCATTACCCGCTCGTCAACTTCTAGCCTCAGATAGCTAGGGACTAGAAGGGATTAGGCCACAAAATATGTTTCATTAGAGGGGAAAGAAGGGGGGAGGGGTTGGCTGGCCACCCGTGCAGCGTGTGGGAAACCCTTAGAGGAGGCCGGACGTTAAATAAGCTATCGCAGCACCCGACGCCGGGGTGCGCGTTAATTGCGCCATCATACCGGCCTCCGGGTTTTCCCTGCGCCGGCATGGACAGCCTCCCAAGGGTTTCCATCCTAAATATATCATCCAGATTCTTGAGAGGATTTCCTTCTCCTTTTTCGCGGTAAGATGATGTGTTGTGATGTTGTTTGCTGAAGCCGTCAGCTTCTGCAAAGCACGCCTCAAGTGCCGGCTACAGAATTTCCTTCTACCACGGATCGGTTTAAACAGCCCTTAGATTGCCTGTCTTCCTGAACCCCGTGGATGGGTCTAGGTACGTTATCAGCTCGGCCAGAGCCTCCATAGCAACGAAGTTTCCACCCACACCTAGTGCATCCACAAGCCTATTATACACAGGATACCTCTTACCGGTCTCCTCAGCGATCATCCTAGCCACCTCCTCCATCCGCACCTCCAAGGACTTTATTACTTGCCTCAGAACCTCCCTCTCAGCCTCAGACAAAGCCCTGTATTTGTTTAATAGTTGTTGGTGCGTTCTCGTCATAGTCCTATAAGCGGTTATCATCCTCCGCATAGCTAGGAAGTCCTCAGTAACCCTCCTAAGCCACCTCTCCTCTATGTTCATCAATGTCTTTATGTATCCCTTAGGAATGGAACACGGAAACATCCCCATACAGTTGGACTTGTGGGGAAACGAGGTAATATTCTGGGGAAAAGGACAAACAACACTATACGGATACCCGAGGCCAGACTAAACTTTCCCTCACGAGACGCGGAGTGTTCACCGGAGCCGGTCGCGCCCGGCTGGGGTCTCTGGGCCGCTGAGCCGCAGGGGGCTGGACGCCTTAATATTGTGGGTCTTGCTAGAGGGCGTCTAGGCATGCGGCTGAAGCTCTGGGAGGCTTTGGCGTCGAACGCTGGCTTCGTTTTTACTTTCCGTGATAGACACCGTGAACTGGTAAGTATGGGTGGGAAAAGGGAGAGGGTTTAAGTTTCTAGTTCTCCTGAAGTACTCTTCCAACCTCACTTGCCTCCTCCTGATTGTGAAGCCTATGTATTTGTAGAAGTTTGCGTTGCTAAAGGTTCTAATATAGATATAGTAGCAATCCTTTTTAGTCGTGTATATTTTCCCAGTAATGGGATTTATTTTTATTAGAGATCCTCGTCGACGATTAAGTCTTGGGCCCGTTGACTCTATGCCGAACCTCTTAAGAAGTTCTTGGACGTATGTGAGTAGTCTCAGGTCGGTGTTGGTGATAAATATTTGTCCTTTCTTGTAAACGCTTCCTTCTGAGTCCGCGAATCCCCTGAGGAATGCCGCTGTGCACCTGTCACAGTGCTCTATATACTTCTTCAGTCTATCAAGGTCAACCGGTTTTCTCAAGAACTCGTAGAGCGTCTTGGACTCAACTTCGACGACGTCATATATTCTTGACGATAACCTATATGGTTTGATTGGTCCCCTTCCTAGAACGACGCTTAAGCATCTCCCAAACTCTTCAACGAACTCCTTGTCTTTAGCCTCAAGACGTATTATGACATGGTTGTAGCCTTCGCGGACGCGGCTTTTCTTCTTAATATAATATATCCATCGCCTAAGACCACGCCGATCACGTATGCAAGCTCCACAGAGGGCTTCAACAGTTCTAATGAAGGTATCCTCCTGCCGTTGTATGGGCTACGTATTCCGCGTAGCCACTCGCTTATCGACGATATGGGTATCCTCACGCCATATCTTCGGTAGATCTCGTCGATAATTTTATTGTATGATAGCCCGCTTCTCCGAAGAGCAACAACATCATCGTACAACTTTATTCGGAGCTCTTGTGGCAGGCATCTCCTCACTATTACTACACCTCCTCGCCCTCCATCTTTATCTCGTATGGCCTCGCCACCAACTGGAACCTCACCACCATCCCACTCCATCCTCATCATCCGTTTCGGAGAAGAACACCAACCGGCCCCGCATATAAAGAGTAATGGCCCTAATAACTAGGCCATCCCCAACCCTCACCCACTAAGAGCTGGACACACCAGAGAAAGAGATAGGCGTTATTAAGAAGGAGAGGCCTAAACTAGAACACGGAAACATCCCTATACAGCTAGACTTGTGGGGAAAAGAGGTAATTTTCAGGGAGCTGGGCAGAAGGGCTGCTGCTAAGGCGCTTCTCTACGCCTCGACCGCCTTCCTATCGAGGTCCATATCCCTCGGCCTCCTCCTCCCCCTAATACTGAGGGACGTCGTCACGGCGCTCAGCACCACACCCCCAGACTCGCGGCTCCTCAACCAGGGGATGCTCTCCCTAGCCGCGGTAGCGGTGGCCGTCTCTGCGACCGAGTGGCTCCTAAGGCCCTTCTGGAACCAGATGGCGCGAGGCATAGTCTCGATAAAGAAGCGGATCCTCGGGCGGGGCCCGGCAGCGTGGGGGGATGGGGGCGACGTGATTGGCAGGATAGTGAGCGACATCGACTTCGTGATCTGGAACAGCTCCGGCGGCTTCACCACGATGCTCCCAAACGTCCTGATGGCCTCGGCCTCCCTCGCAGCGATGGCAAGCCTCAGCCCCGCGATGGGCCTCCTAGGCGCGGCCATCATCCCGCCCCTCGCCGCGGTCACCGAGCTCTACAGCAGGAGGGTAGAGCAGGCCCGAAACATCGAGAGAAGCTTTTACAGCCAGAACATACACTCGGCCGAGAGGTATCTGAACGGCGAGGTGGGTGTGCTCGCCGAGTTCTACACGTCGCTTGACAGGTGGCTCGCGGGGATAATGAGGATAATCCACTATGACAGGGTCTTCTGGTTCTCGGGGCTGGCGGTCAGCACCTCTCTCCCGCTGGCGGTGCTGTGGCTGGGACTCGCAGAGCTGGAGCGGGGCAGCATGAACGTCGGCGCAGTGGCGGGCTCGCTCTACGCCAGCGTGAACTACTCCCTCTCGTTGTTCAACGGCTTCTGGGGTCTCTGCATGCTCGGTCAGTCTCTCGCACCAATCAAGAGGGTCGCGCTGATCTCGCAGGAGAGAAGTAGGGTATCCTAGAGTCCTCGAAGCTCCCCGCGCCGCGTCCTAGGGGGAACACTGCTTCTCCCTAAGATTTATCTAGGCCCGCGAGCGATTTTTATCGAGCTGGGTTGGCGCCGGTCAGGCTTGGTGTTCTGGGCTCAGGCTTCGTGGTCTCTACATTCCACCTGCCGTCTCTGAAGGAGGTCCCGGGCGTGGAGGTCGTGGCGGTTGGCGGTAGGAGGCAGGGCCCAGTCGAGGAGCTTGTCAGGTCTTTCGGCGTGAAGCGGGGCTACTGGGGCGACAGCTTCGTCGAGAAGCTCTGCAGGGACCCCGAGATAGACATGGTCCTGATCTGCCTCCCCAACTTCCTCCACCTCGAGGCCACCAGGCTGGCGGCCGAGAACGGGAAGAACGTGGTCTGCGAGAAGCCGTTGGGGAGAACCGCGAACGAAGCCAAAGAGATGCTCGGCCTGGTCGAGAGGCACAAGGTGCTCCACGGCTACGCGGAGAACCAGGTCTTCGCCCCCCACATAACTAGGGTCAAGGAGCTGGTCGAGAGGGGCGCTCTCGGGAGGGTATTCTGGGTCAGGACTAGGGAGGCCCACTTCGGCCCCCACTCGGACTGGTTCTGGGACCCGGCGCTCTCGGGAGGCGGCTCCCTCCTCGACATGGGTTGCCACTCGGTAGAGGTGGCGCGCTACCTTATCGGAGACGAGCCGCTGCAGGTGATGGGCTGGGGAGCCACCCTGGTCCACGGCGCGAAGACGCGGGCGGAGGATAACAGCCTGGCAATAGTCAGATACCGCGGCGGCCAGATCGGCCAGAGCGAGAACAGTTGGGCGGCCCACGGGGGCCTCGACCTCAGGTACGAGGTCTACGGCTCGGAGGGTGCGGCATTCATAGACACTACGAGGGAGACGGGGATAAGGGTCTTCACGGTCGCCGCGGAGGAGCGCGTGGGCTACGTCGTCGAGAAGGCCGAAGTGGCGAGGGGCTGGATGTACCCCATCTGGAGGGAACACGAGCTCTACGGCTACCTCGCCGAGCTAAGACACTTCGTCGACACCATCGGGAGAGGCGAGATGCCTAGGGAGACCTACCGGGACGGCTACATAGTCAACAAGATACTCGACGCGGCCTACAGGTCTATGAGGAGCGGCGCCTGGGAGACGATAGGCTGAGGTTCCGAGCCCAGAGGGGTCCAGGAGAGGCCTATCGCCCCCTGAGAGCCGCCGCGAGCCTCTCGGCCACGACAACCTCCTCGCCGCTCCGGAGGCACTGGGGGTTGACGTAGACGCGGCTCCCGACCCTGTAGGTGTATATGGGCGGGTCCCCGGCCCTGAGCTCCCCGAGCAGCGCCTCAGCCTCGCGCTCCGTCCCCAGCGCTATCTCGACCCTCGGGATACAGGGCGGCCTCGGATGCCGAAAGCCCGACGGATAGATGATCCCCACACCCTCGACGCCCCTCCGCCTGAGCTCGGACGCTATGTACTCTGCCTTCCGTCTCCAAGACGCAAGCCTCTCCTCCTCGCTCGATGCGATGTAGCTCTTCAGGGCCGCCACCACGGCGAAGATATCCTCCTTGCTCGTCTTCATCGTTCTCCCTATGTTTATCCTCGTCGAGCCCTCGACCTGCTCGTAGCTGTGGGGCCCGAGGGTCCTGCAGAGCCCAACGACCCACCGCCGGCCTAGAATTATCCCGGCGTCGTTCGGGGCGCCGAGGTCCTTGCCGGCGCTGAAGAGGACAGCGTCGGCTCCCGCCTCGTAGAAGGCCCTTAGGTTAGTTCTCGGCGGCAGCTCGGCGGCCGCGTCGACTATCACGGGGACTCCGCGGCTATGCGCCAGCTCGACAACCTTTGCTAGGGGTAGGGCGCCCTCCATAGGATCGAAGGCGAAGTAGACCGTTGCGCAGACCGTACCGTCCAGCGCCTCGGCGAATTCCTGCTCGGCGCCCCCCACCTCCCTTATCCGCGCCCCAACAGTCTCAATGATGTAGTCGTAGAAGTTCCTCTGAACCGACTGGACCACCACGGTGCTTCTCAGCCCCTCTGTCTTGGGAAGCCTCCACCTAGCCTCCGGCCTATCCCTGATCATGCAGGCAGCGACGGCGAGGGCCAGCCCCGCGCCAGCCCCACACGTTATATAGGCGTCCTCGACTCCGAGGAGTGAGGCGACGTAGCGCCCAGCCTTGACGTGCAGCTCAGCCATGTCGACGTAGATCTGCGACGCCTCCCTGACCGCGTCCAGAACCTCCGGGCCCAGGACGGATCCGCCGAGAACCGTGAGGGTCCCTGCCGCGTTGATGACCGGCCTGACCCCCAGCTCCTCCACGAGCCCCATACCAGGCCGCGTAGAGAAGGGCTCTAACTTAAATCATAATTTAAAGTAATGGGGGAGGAAAAGAGGGGAGGAGGGGTTGGTATGCTTCACCCGACTTTAGAGAACCCAGAAGGCCAGAAGGCCAGAAGGGTAATAGAAAGGGCCACACAATCCACAGGAGGGTTTTAAAGCCACCTCGCCTGTGGATTGTAGGTTATTTAAGTTAGCCGCTCCAGCCTTCTGGGTTTTTCTCCGTCAGGCTGGAGCGGTAATCCCGGCCTCCTGGGCCTTCAAGGTTAGCCAGATTGTCTTCAAGACTTCTTCTATGTCCCTGCCATTTATCCTGTATCCCTTGATGCTTAGTGTCAGTGTTTCGAGTGCGTGTCTAGCCTTTGTTTTGTGGTAGTGGGTCCTCCTATCCCTGTCCCATAGGCCGAAATAGTTCCTGACCCTACGCCAAGACGACCACTCCGCATAGGTAAAGACCTCCACAAGAGCCTCCAAGGCCGAAGATCTACCACCTACCCCCAACACCTCAACGAGTCCATTGTAGGCCAGATATCTTTTACCGGCCTCCTCGGCTATCTGCCTCGCCATCTCCACCATCTGCTTCTCTATCGAGGAGATTGCTGGCTTCAGAACCTCCTTCTCAGCATCAGACAAAGCCTTATACTTGTTGAGTAATTGTTGATGAGTCTTCAATAGAGACCTATGGGCCAGAATCATCCTCCTCAAGACTAGGAAGTCCTCAGTAACACTCCTAAACCACCTCTCCTAATACTCATCAATGCCCTTATGTCTCCCCTAGAGCTCTTCGGCAGCTTATGCTCTCCGCGCACCTTCTTAAACAATGTAAGCCTCCTAAGATAGTATACCTCTACCCCTCTCCTTAGTAGTTCTATCGAGCCGTCCGTGTGCTGGGGTGGTATTGTATCCATGAATAGCTTGTCTCCGGGCCCAGCAGGGATCTCGCCGAAGCTGTCTACATGCTTGAAAGTTATTCCGTCAGTAGTATATGTTATCCTGAAGCCCTCACCATTCTTCTTAGTCTTATGAACGTCTGCGTAGAACTTCAATATCACTGCACCCCCTCGTTCCGTGTCTTTATCTCTTATGGCCTTGCAACTATGTGGAACCTCTCCACCTGCTCCCTCTCTAGGACTGTCGAGTTGAGTGGTGGTAGGTGGTAGATTCTCGGCGGCGTCTCTCCCACCGTCGCCTCGTATATTAGCCATCTAAGCGTCTCGATGGAGGGTATCATCCAAGTCCTCAGCCTTCCATCCAACTCGTTCTGAACAATAATGATCCGTCGGGGGTCGGAGTGATGTTCAGAACCCTCTCTACGGGATACCTAAAGACCTCTAGGAACCTCTCGGATAGCTCCCGCCACGCCTCGGCGACGAATCTCTGCATGATTAGGAAAGACTTGTAGTGTCGCACGCCCTCGTCTGCCCCATAGTCCCTGAAGACCACGTAATATCCCTCATACCTCCCTAGCTCCTCGCCACTAAGCCTCATCCACAGATAAGCCATCACCAACCTATCTCCATCACCCGTTCGGA
>JAVVGN010000089.1:0-7123 GCA_032249095.1 Candidatus Caldarchaeales archaeon
CTTGCCGGAGTGGGCTTCGTGGCGTAGAACCAAGAACTATTTCGGAATGTGGAGGAGAGACAAGAAGACACGCTCCCACAGGTCGAGGACCGCTAGACATGCCCTTGAAAGACTTATGATAAGCCTAAAGGGATACAAAATAAGAGGCGACGACCTCAAAGAAGTCCTAAAGACCATTTGGCTAACATTGAAGGCCCAGGAGACTGGGATTACCGCTCCAGCCTGACGGAGAAAAGACCCAGAAGGCTGGAGCGGCCGTATGGATACACCTGCCACCCCTAACGGGTGGTGTGGTCCTACACTATCACCTTCTGGCCCTAGGTCTCTCTAACGTGTGGCTGGAGAAAACCACCCCCCCCACTCTTTTCCCCTTATCAAAAATAATATACAAACACAACATAATAAGGTTGGAGGCAGGCCTGGACTTCGGAGGCTCAGGCATATATTGTGGCGTTGGAGCTTCCTCGGTAGATGGCGGGAGAGGATTTGTTGCTGCGGCCGGAGCCTGTGCTGATGCGGCTTGATGAGCTTAAGCAGCATGAGAATTATGACCCACAGCACCTTGAGGAGCTTCTTGCGGAGATCGTTAGGGATGAGTGCTTGAAGAGGCCGATAATCGTGGATGTTAACACTAAGGTCATTCTGGACGGTCATCACAGGTATAATTGTATGAAGAGGCTGGGGAAGAGGTGTATCCCCGTGTACCTCGTCGACTATATGAGGCCCGAGATAGTTGTCCTGCCGTGGGATAATAAGCCCCCTGTCACGAAGGAGCAGGTGCTGAGGGCTGGGCTTACGGGTGAGAAGCTCCCTTCAAAATCCTCGAAACATATGGTCAGGATAAATGGCGAACTCCACCACATAACGTATCTTGAGCGCGAGTCGCCCATGAGGCTTGAGGATATCCCCTAGTGTCCTCCCCCAGCAGCCTCTCTGAGGCTTGCCGTAAATCTTCTGAGAAGCTCTTCAGCCTTACTGGGCGTCGCAAGGCTCTCCTCGACTATCCTAACGAGGGCGCTTCCAACAATCACTCCCTCGGCTCCCCTCTCCGCTAGGGCCGCGACATGCTCTGGCTGTGAGACGCCGAATCCCACTGCGGCGTATGGTCGCGGGCTCCTCGACTTTACTCTTTCAAGCAGCTTCAGGCCCTCATGAGAGACAGTCTCTCTCACACCAGTGACTCCTAGGAGCGAGACTAGGTAGACGAAACCGGTCGAGGCTCTTAAGATTTTTTCGAGCCTGTTTTCGGTTGTGGTTGGCGATGCGAGGAAGATGGTGTCTATGCCCGCTTCTCTCGCCTCGTTGATGAGCTCGCCGGCCTCTTCTACAGGCAGGTCCGGGACCACTATTCCATCGACGCCGCTGCTCGCTGCCGTCTGGAAGAATCTCTTCATCCCGAACCTGTATATAGGGTTCATGTAGGAGAGGAGCACTATCGGGACGTCTCTATACTCCTTGAGGCTGTTGGCTAGTTTTAGCACGTCGCTCAGCTTTACTCCCGCTGATAATGCTCGGTAGGTGGATGCCTGTATCGTCACTCCGTCTGCTACGGGGTCGCTGAAGGGGACGCCCAGCTCTAATACATCTACTCCGCCGTCCACGATTGCCATGCAGAAGCGCTTGGAGAGAGTGGGGCTAGGGTCTCCGCCTGTGAGGAACCCTATGAGTGCCGCTCTCCTCTCGTTTAGAGCTTTCCGGAAGGCTTCACTGATCTTGCTCAGGGGCCCTCACCTATGCTCCTCCTCACTATGTCTAGATCCTTGTCTCCCCTCCCCGAGAGAGTTACTACTATAATCTCGTCTCTACGCATGGTGGGCGCGACCTTCATCACGTATGCTAGGGCGTGAGCGGGCTCTAGAGCCGGCATGATTCCCTCGTAGCGGGTTAGTGTTTGGAAAGCATCGAGGGCTTCCCCGTCGCTGACAGCCACGTACTCTGCTCTCCCGCTATCCTTAAGGTATGCGTGCTCAGGGCCTACTCCGGGGTAGTCGAGGCCTGCTGAGATGCTGTGTGTGGGCATGACTAGGCCGTTTTCGTCCTGAAGTATGTAGGAGTGCATCCCATGCAGTATGCCGGGCTGGCCTGCAAGGAGGCTTGCAGCGTGCTTACCTGACCCGAGCCCGAGTCCACCGGCCTCGACGCCCACCAGTCTAACCTTTCTGTCCTCGATGAATGGGTAGAAGGACCCGATGGCGTTGCTCCCGCCGCCGACGCAGGCCACCACCATGTCGGGGAGCCTGCCCTCCCTCTCGAGGATCTGGGCCCTGATCTCTCTCCCTATCACCGATTGGAAGTCTCTCACTATCATGGGGTATGGGTGGGGGCCAACGGCCGACCCCAGGAGGTAATGAGTGTCTCTCACGTTTGTGACCCAGTCCCTCAGGGCCTCGTTTATCGCGTCCTTAAGGGTCCGTGAGCCAGCGTCGACCCGTCTGACCTCGGCTCCTAGGAGCCTCATCCTGTAGACGTTTAGGCTCTGCCGCTCCATGTCCTCCGCCCCCATGTATATCGTGCATCGGAAGCCGAATCTGGCCGCGACCGTTGCAGTGGCGACTCCGTGCTGTCCTGCCCCTGTCTCCGCGACCAGCCTGCTCTTCCCCATCCTTTTGGCGAGGAGGGCCTGCCCTACCGCGTTGTTTATCTTATGCGCGCCGGTGAAGGCGAGGTCCTCCCTCTTTAGGTATATCCTGGCTCCTCCGAGGAGTTCTGTCAGCCGCTCCGCGTAGTAGAGTGGTGTGGGTCTCCCGGCGTAGTCCCGTAACACTTGGTCAAGCTCCCACCTAAAGCCTGGATCGTTGCTGAGTCTCACGTAGACCTCTTCAAGCTCTGTGAGAGGCTCCATGAGGGTCTCTGGGACGTATCTTCCACCATAGGCCCCGAACCGCCCCCTACTGTCCGGCAGACTATATCCCTTACTCATCGGCTCTCCCCCCACACAGCCCTGATAAACTCTCTTATCAGCTCCCTACTCTTCACGCCAGGACTCGCCTCAACTCCCGACGAAACATCGACGCCGTAGGGCTTGACGACGCGTATCGCTTCTCCCACGTTCCTCGGCGACAACCCGCCGGCCAGTATGAGCGGTATATCGACAAGCTCGCGAAACCTGCTGGCTGCGGCCCAGTCGTGTGGGATGCCCGTGCCTCCAGGCAGGTCCTTTCGTTGGGTGTGGGTGTCTAATAGGACGGCGTCGTACCCAGCTAGGCTCACCTCGCCCGGTTGTAGGCCGGCCGCGACGGGCTTGATGATCCAGCAAGAGGGCGCTGCCTCCCGTGCCTCTTGGATCGAGAGGTCTCCGTAGAGCTGGATGGCGTCGGGCCCGATTTCCTCGACGAGCGACTCTAACTCTCCCGCCGTCTTGGCGCTACAGACTAGTACTGCGTTAACGAAGGGCGGTGTGGCCTGTCTGAGGGCGGCTGCCTCGCGTGGGTGTAGGTTCCTGGGCGAGGCTAGGAAGCCTACTACGAGACCTATGGCGTCCGCCCCCTCCTCGACCGCCGCCCTCAGGTCTTCACTCCTCCTGATACCGCATATCTTGACACGAGCTCGCATCAGGCTTTCACCAGTTCCCTAACCTTAGCCTCTATGTCTCCCGACCTCATGACCGCGGTTCCGACGAGGAATGCCTTATAGCCGGCGCTCCTGAGCCTCCTAATATCCTCGGCGCCCTCGATCCCGCTCTCAGCCACAAGTATCCTGCCCTCATGATCAAGCCCCCTGACCGCCTCCTCGTGTAACCTCTTGTCGACGGCGAGTGTTGATAAGTCTCGGGCGTTGACTCCGAGCATCTCGGCGTCGGTTTTAAGGCACTCGATGAGCTCGTCTCTCCCGCAGGCCTCGAGGAGGACCTCTAGGCCCGCGTCGTGTGCCGTCTTGATGGCCTCGTGCAGACTAAGCTCCGTGTATCCTCTCTTGAATGCTCTGTAGATCAGGAGTATCGCGTCGGCGCCGAGCCTCGCAGCTGCCTCTATCTGTCTCTGCGAGACGACGACATCCTTCATGAGGATTGGTAGGGACGCGTGCCTCCTAGCCTCTTCAAGATCGCTCAGAGACCCCTCGAACCTTTCCGGCGCGGTCAAGATCGAGATGCCTACGGCCCCGCCGCGCATCATCCCAGAGACGGCTCTACGCACATCGAGGCCCCTCGCCAAAGGACCCACACTCGGCGAGGCTCTTTTAAGCTCAGAGATAATCGCGTTGCCTGTACACCTCATTATCGAGTCTATTAGGCTGATATGCCTTCGCTGAGTCTCCGCCCTCCCACCGTCGTAGTAGCCCTGATGAGTCCTCCTCATAGCCTCCTCGCAAAGAGTCCTCAAGAAGTCAGATGACACTCCTGAATAGCGCCTCAAACCTGCCCGGATCACCTCCGCTGACCTCGATAACTCTCCGCAGGGTCTCAAGAGGTCTACGCTCCCTTATCATGTCTAGAGCCACTCTCACCCCCTCCCTCAAGTCCGAGACGGCTCCCGCCACGAGCAGCGAGGCGGCAGAGTTGGCAAGCACAAGCCGCATCCGCGGGTCTCTGTCAGGCAAGACACCCGCCAATACTTTAACGGCTTGCTCCGCCGCCTCCTCCCTACTACCCACGGTCACGCCCTCCAGACTTGTCGGGTCCCACCCAAAATCCGCCGGCCTCAGCAGGTCTCTCTCCACCTCGCCATCCCCCATCACCCAGTAGGCCTCCGTCTCCGAGTGGGGGGAGACCTCATCCATACCGTCTAGAGAGCTTACCACAAGACCACTCTTGATGCCCAGCATCGAGAGCACTTCCGCAACCTTTGGTAGGACCTCCCGATCAGCGACTCCCAGCAGAATCCTCCCAACGCCAGCAGGATTCGTGAGCGGTCCGAGCAGGTTAAAGAACGTCCTAATCCCTACCTCGCGGCGAGGAGCAGCCACGTTCCGCATGGCCGGGTGATAGAGCGGAGCGTACATGAATCCGAAGCCCGCCTCCTCTACACACTTCTTGACCAAGTCGGGCTGGAGAGAGATGTTGATTCCTAACAGCTCGAGGAGGTCGGCGCTCCCACAGACTCCGGAGGCGGCCCTGTTGCCGTGCTTAGCGACCGCCACCCCGGCCGAGGCGACTACGAGGGCAGAGAGCGTGCTCACGTTCAGCGTCTTCACCCTGTCCCCCCCAGTTCCAACAACATCAATCAGCCTCGACGGGTCAGACAGATCCACCCTCACACAAAACTCCCTCATCACTCTGGCCATGCCGTACAGCTCCTGAGTCGTCTCGCCCTTCATCCTCATCGCCGCGAGGAAAGCGCCGATCTGGGCCTGGGTCGCCTCACCCCGCATCACCTCCCTCAGAACGCTCGCAGCCTCTTCAGGCTCCAGATCCCTAAACTCTACCACCTTCTGGAGGAGACTCCGCGTCAGAGACACGTCACCGCACCCCGCGCATAGATGGTATCCGGGAGAACGAGTAGGGCTAAGGGTTGGTGTCTAGAAGAGCCAAACTAAACCACCGCGGCTCACGGCAAAGTGGAGGACGGAGACCCCATATATAAGTTTTCCAGCCCAATAGGCGGAGAAAATCCGGGGCCCGGCCGACCCCCGCGAAAAGAGGCGTCACCGGTGTGACTTCCAAGACGCGTCAAGACCCTGAAAAACGATACTTTATTTTTACCCTGCGTCGTTGCTGTCAAACGATCGTTTGCTGCTGAAGATGGTTAGAAGGGTGTGGAAGAGGAGGAGGCATAGAGCGGTTATCCGCCTCTTAAGCGATGCATGGAACAGCAGAGTTCTGGATTTGGGGGCAGGGGATGGAGAACTCTTATCGATGATCCCGGCCAGCTGTAAGGTAGGTATTGATCTGCTCCCACCCGTATCCACCTCACAGTTCTTCATAGTGGCGGACACCCATCATCTACCGCTAAGAGACTCTCGCTTTGACATCGTCACGCGTTTAGAGGTTATAGAGCACGTGGCCGATCCCCCGAGAGTGATCGAGGAGATCTCGCGGGTTCTGAGGGATGGGGGCACCCTACTCATCTCTACCCCAGACGCGTCGCCCATCTGGAGGGTGATCTGGAGTATCTGGACGAGGACGGTCGCGCGGGAGGGGCTTGGAGCCCACAAAAACAACTTTAGGCGCGCCAGCCTCCTCAGGCTCCTTCAAGGGAGATTCTCCGCTGAAAGAGTGGTGACTGCGAACTACTTCATACTGACCATCAGGGCTAAAGCGGTTAAAGCCCATAAAACTGTCCAGAAAATCCCATCCTAGCTTTGCAGCGCAGCGTTATACATCTACCTCTTACTTGAGAGCCACCATTCTAGATACTCGTCCTTCTTTTTCCTCTCCCTCTGAGCCTTCTCCCTCTCAAGCCTGATTCTCTCTTGGTGTTCGACGAGATCTTGGAGACTCATGGTGGCGCCGCAGGACCTGCAGAGATATACCTTCTCCATCCTGTCATAGATGAGGACTGCTGCGCAGTAGGGACAGCGCCTCAACCCGGATGAATCACCCCGGCGCTCTATATATAGGGTGTGTCGCTCTATGCGCCCTGGCTCCGTCTCAACAAAACTAGGAAGAGTAGGATGATGAGGGCTAGCACGCCACTTATGACGAGCAGCATGAGTTGGCCATCACCGCTCAGGACAAGCGGGATTGGGCCGATGAGGATTATGGCGAAGGCCTCGCCTTGTTGTTTCGTGGTGGCGGCGGTGAGGGTAGCTAGGGAGAGAATTATCAGGCCGAGTCCCGCAGCGATGAGGATGTAGGCGTATATGGGTCTGATGCTATCCACCGCCGCTCCACCCCACCGAGGAGACGTATAACAGCAGCACTAGGGAAGCCGCAAAGATTGTGAGTAAGAGCACCAAGGTCCACGCGCCACGGCCGCTAATAATTATGGGTACTGGCCCGATAACCACGATGCCCGCACCCCTGGCCTCGCCGTTCGACTTAACCCGGCTCAAGGCCAGCACAATTAATCCAAACATCACTAATAGAAATCCGAGAATGAGGGTCACAACCGCGGCCAGAGCCTCCTGCAGCATCATGTCCCCACACCGTCATCGGGCCTGGCCAGGTAAAAATCCTTATACACCCGCGGCCGGTACTGTCAAGTTGGTATTACCTCTTCTCCTCCTGCCCTGATGATGTTATGCA
>JAVVGN010000090.1:0-7114 GCA_032249095.1 Candidatus Caldarchaeales archaeon
ACTATCAGGCCGCGAGGACAGGGAGGTGAGCAAAAATGCTTATTTGGACACTATCAGCATACGATACGGAACATATAAGGAGGGGCTTAGAATCCATAGGTATAGAGCCTAACATAAGGAATGGTAGGAGGCCTAGACCATACAATGTTGGGCTATACAGGAGGATGAGGCCCGCTGTAGAGAGGTTCTTCGGATGGATAAAATCATTCAGAAGAATAATCATAAGGTATGAGAGGCTAGAATCAACATACAAAGCCCAAACAACAATAGCACCAATAACCATACACCTAAGATACGGAATTTAGAGATGAGTTCATAAATAATGGATTAAGAGTAAAATATAGGTATCTGATTTATCGAGGGTAGGGAGGAGACCTGCAGGACAGCATCTACAGTGTGGGAGGAGGGATAACTATGGGTCTGTACTCGAGGCTGAATGAGCTGTGGAGGGAAAACTCGCCCGAGCTTGTCGCCCTAATGAGGGAGAGGAGGATTAAGTGGCGGAGGGAGCCGGCGGTTGTGAGGGTCGATAAGCCGCTACGCCTCGACAGGGCGAGGAGCTTGGGCTATAAAGACAAGAGAGGCTTCGTTGTAGTCCGTGTGAGGGTTCGGAGGGGCGGGTTCAGTAGGCCGCGACCCAACTCGGGGAGAAGGCCGAAAGCCCTCGGCACAGTCCTCCACAAAGTAAACGTGACCATGCTCGAAGAAGCCATAAACAGGTGTAGAAAGAAGTTTCCGAACCTCTACCCGCTGGGTGGGTATCCACTTACCTATGACAGCCTCTACAAATGGTTCGAGGTCATTCTGGTCGACCCCTATCACCCATCCGTCAGGGAGGACAGAGAGTTAATGCTCCCAGACCCGATAGAGAGGCGTGTGGCAAAGCGCCTCCAACGTACCGCTAAGAAATAAAGAGTAGGTACGGCGCCTAGAGTGGGGGATGGCCCTATTCACGGCCATAGTCTCGCCCAAAAAGAGAATATTGGATGGTGCGATTGGCGAGTTTCTCAGATTGGCCCATGTCTGGCCGCACGTCGAGATCTGGGGCGACCAGTCTAAGATATCGCCGGCCGAGCTGTCCGAGGGCGAATATACCCTCCTCGTTATTGCCTATAGTCTGACAGGGCAGGCCGTTCGGCAGAAAAGTGGTGGCCTCGAGATCTCTATGAGGCCGCGAGATATTCTCGGTGCCAAGTCTCTCGCAGGCTCACCCTTCGAGTCGGGGGCGATAGTTGGGCCCGGAAGGATCTCGCTCCATATGGGCACGCTTGGCTCTCCGCCTACCTACCTACACACTTCAGGCGAGTCTATGATTGCATCATCCCTACCGAGATTTGACTCCCTAGACCTCTCACCTGTACCAGCACGCTCAACAGCCGAGGTAAGCTTTGGGGCCGTAAGGTACAGCTCTGAGAGTTTCTTTCCCGAGCAACTTGTCGAGGTCCGTGGGCTCAAGGAGGCCGCCGAGATGCTGGTAGAGCTACTCTACAATGCCGTCAAGTCAAGCGTGGCCTCGGGATGTGCGGTTTTATTCTCCGGGGGACTAGATAGCGCGCTGCTCACCAAAATCATGATGGACTGTGGCCTAGATCCCCTGCCCATCGCAGTCGGTCTGGAGGGATCGCATGATCTTCGTGTGGCGAGAGAATCATCGCGCCGTATGGGGCTTGACCTTGTCGAGGCGTCTCTACGAACAGAGGACGTCGCATCCACCCTCACATATTTGAGGAGAAGCATGCCCCTGTCGAGACCCATGGACATGGCCCTAGCAGTCATGGTCTACGTAGCCTCGCAAGTCGCGCGAAGCCAGAGCAGGCGACAGGTAATTGCTGGACAAGGAGCAGACGAGCTATTCGGAGGCTATATGAGGCATCTGAGGCTCATGCGAGAAGGAGGCGATCTTCAGTCCGCGGTTATGCGTGACTTGGATGCCCTGTGGAGGGAGGGGGTTCCACGGGACTACATCTCCTCGGCCCTAGCTGGCTGCATGCTTACCCTCCCCTACCTAGATCCGATGGTTGTCGCGATAGGGCTTAGGACTCCGGCTAGCATGAAGATCATGGGCTGCGTAAGGAAGCTGATTTTACGTGAAACTGCCGCGCTGGCAGGGCTCCCGCCCGAGATCGCGTGGCGCGAGAAGAAGGCCGCCCAATACGGATCTGGGCTCGATAAGTGTATAAGGCGGCTTCTGGCTTGTGGAGAGTCGGCATGAGCAAGGCTGCAACAATCATTGCAGCACTCTCCATGGCCGTAGCTCTCTTCCTCCTCTTAGAGGTCATCACCTTCCAGCAGCAAATAGAGTCGGTCGCATCGGAACTCAGTAAAGTTAGGGGGCAGCTGGACGCGCTTAGCAAGAGGCTCGAGACCATTGATCAGTCCGTGAGGACTCTGGAGTCATCAGAGCTCCAGGCGCCACAAGTACACGTGGGTGCTCCGAGCAACATCACTCTCATTTATGAAAAGGTTAAGGACTCCGTCGTAAAGATATCCGTCATTTCTTTGGTGGGAGAGGTCGTTGGCTCAGGCTTCATATATGATTCGCAGGGCCACGTCATAACGAATAATCACGTCGTTGAGGGCGGAGAGAGGTTCTATGTTTATTTTCTGGATGGCTCTGCATACGAAGCCTCTCTCGTGGGTAGGGATCCTGACTCGGACCTCGCGGTCCTGAGACTAGTTCTAGGGGGGAAGAGTCCGGCGCTGAAACCCCTCAAGCTCGGAAACAGTAGTGAGCTACGGATAGGCGAGCAGATCATAGTTATCGGAAACCCATTTGAGCTCGCTGGAACAGTCACAACTGGAATCGTCAGTCAGAAGGGACGGCTCCTACCCTCGGGCCGTGGCTACCTGATTCCAAGTGTTATCCAGATCGACGCCGCGATCAACCCCGGTAACTCGGGGGGACCTGTGCTTAATCTTAAGGGGGAGGTGGTTGGGGTCGCAACAGCGATCGAGTCAGTTACAGGCCAGTTTGCGGGGATAGGTTATGCCGTATCCTCAAACGTTGTGAAGAGGATAGTCCCGGCCCTGATCGAGAATGGCCGCTACAGGTATAGCTATCTCGGCATCACGGGCTCGGAGATAAACGAGCTGGTTGCGAACGCGCTAGGCGTAGACGTGAAGAAGGGGCTATTAGTGGAGAGCGTTGCCTCCTCTGGACCAGCGGCTAGGGCCGGTATAAAGGGAGGCACGAGGACTCTGCAGGTCGCTGGAAAGTCTTACCTTGTTGGAGGAGACATCATCGTCGGGATAGATGGCACGCCTGTTAACAGCATGGACGACCTCCTCACATATCTAGTGGAGAGGACGAGCCCCGGGGACCTGATAGTTCTCACGATCATCAGGGATGGAAGCAGGATAGACATTCCCGTTACTCTTGGGGAAAGACCTTAGAGGGTCAACAGCCCTATCATAAACAGCGGTATGAACACTAGTGATAAAGTGTTTAGTAGTTTGATGAGTATGTGGAGGCTCGGCGCATAGGTGTCCTTCATGGGGTCGCCAAGCGTGTCACCTACTACCGCAGCCTTATGAGCGTCCGTCCCCTTCTTGCCCTCGATCTCCAGGAGCTTCTTCGCATTATCCATGGCCGCACCCCCGTAGAACCCGAGTATGGCCAGAGGAATAGCCGTGATCGTCGCACCTATCACCAGCGCCCCCACCGCCGTCCAGCCCAGCACGACGCCCAGTATTATTGGCGAGAGCGTTACGGTGAGTGTCGGAGCTATCATAAGGCGGAGGGCGGTAGTGGTGGATATATCCACACACCTCGCATACTCAGGCCTACCGGTGCCATCTAGGAGTCCAGGTATAGTTGCGAACTGCCTCCTAACCTCATCCACCATCTTGTTGGCACCCTCAGCAACAGCCTTCATGGCCTGTCCAGAGAAGAGGAAGGGAACCATTCCACCGACGAAGAGGCCGATGATTATTGGGGGAGTGTTGATCTGGAGCGACCCGCTCAGCAGACCTACGGCCTGAAGGAGTCTCCGCGCCTCCTCGGCACCTATTGCAGCCAACTCGTAGATCCCGCTCAAGTACCTGGCCACCTCGAGGATAAAGGCCTGAAAGAGTAGGAGTGCGGCGAGAGCCGCAGACCCCATCGCGTAGGACTTCGTGAGCGCCTTGGTCGTGTTTCCCAGAGCGTCAAGTGGCTCTAGCTGCTGCCTGATCTGCGGCTCAGCGCGCGCCATCTCGGCGATGCCTCCAGCGTTGTCCACGATCGGACCGACGCCATCCATAGTTAGGATAAAACCTGCGGTTGAGAGCATGCCCATGGTGGCCATCGTTGTCCCGTAGACTCCACCCAGAAGAGCGTCACCTAGATCGGCGAGCGATGCCCAATGACTGCCCAAAATATATGATGCGACCACTGTGATCACTACTGTAACGATCGGCAACATGGACGAGATCATGCCTGTTGAGAGTCCTGTTAGAGCGGTTATCGCAGGCCCGGCAGTTGAGCTCTTAGCTATTAGTGAGACGTAGCGCGAACGAAGCCCAGTGTAGTACTCGCTATAAAACATGACGAGGATGCCGGCCACAAGTCCGAGCACCATGGCCAAGTAAAGCGGGAGGAAAGTCGAGCCGAAGATGATGCTGGAGGCAACATACATAAGCACGGCAGCAACGATGCTCGTGACCAGGAGGCCGTCTCGGAGCGGATCTATCGCGTTCCTAAAGGACTTTCGCGAAACGGCCCACGCAACACCCGCGAGAGTTGCTATCACTCCCAGCGACCTAATTATGAGCGGCGTCACTACGTATAGCTCATTCACCTTCTCGAACAGAATTATAGAGACGACAAGCGCTATGATCATTCCGCCGAGATTCTCCGCGGTGACGGACTCGAAGAGGTCGGCACCCCTCCCCGCCTCGTCGCCCACGTTATCGCCGACAAGGTCTGCTATGACTGCGGGGTTCCTCGGGTCATCCTCCGGAATCCCCGCCTCCACCTTCCCCACAAGGTCAGCCCCAATGTCTGCGCTCTTGGTGTATATCCCTCCCCCGAGTTGTGCAAAGAGCGCCGCTAGGCTGGCACCAAACCCAAAGCCGGCCAAAAGCGCTGGGTCTCTAAAAACGATATAAAGTATAGAGAGGCCGAGCAGGCTCATAGCAACCACGGCTAGCCCCAGCGAGGCTCCCCCGATGGTGGCTATCCTCAATGCGTGTATTCCGCCGCGAGAGGCGGCATAGGTTGTCCTGACGTTCGCCCTTGTGGCAGAATCCATCGCGAGGTAGGCGGCTATGAGTGAGAAGCTTACACCTAGCAAGAAGCTGCTGGCCATCGCCACCGCGTAGCTAGGCCCCCCGAGGTGTGGAAACAGCGAGAACACGGCGAGTATGAACAGCGCGAGAAAAACTGCTATAATCCCAATGGTCCTGAACTGCCGCTTAAGATACGCGTTGGACCCTTCACGGATCGCCCGCCAAATAGCCACAAAACTCTCGGGCCCCCTCGGAAGCCTCTCAAGATACGCGATGAACACGGCGGGGATAATTGCTCCCAAGAGACCAATGCTCAGAGTTAATATGAGCGGATCCATAGCTCCAACGGCTAGAATGGAATTAAGCTACAATATATAAGTCAATCAGAACAGTCGAAAGAAACCATCACAAGGTCCAGACAAAACCGCCTAAATAATTCTGGGCCTCAATTATTAGTGGCTGGAGCTGGGCTCGATTATTGTATTAAGTCTGTCTGGAAAGTTGGGTAGGGTCTGCCTAAAATGTCGCGACCGGGGTAAGGGTGCCGGCTGGCTGTAGGCAGCGTCGCCTCTCATAAAGTCGTCTATTATGCTCTAATTTTACATGAGACTTTATAATAAGCTATTTATATGAGCCAAATTAGTTTTATCGGTGGTGATATGCATGACGACAACTGTAAGTAAATGGGCTACAAGGTTCATCTGGGCCGCAATAATTCAGGGGGCTCTGGCGACGCTCCTGACGCTTTACATCGTGATCGGACAGATCTTTTTCCTTCGACCCGAGCCAAGCCGGGTAATCGCGTTTGGATCCGCGGGTAACTGGTTCACGGTCGGCTACGTCACATACCTCATCGTTGGGGTAGTTGGGACCGCAGTCACCGCGCTATTCTACCACTACATAGAAAGCATACTGGGAAAGCCTTATTCAGGCCTCGCTGACAAACTTGCAAACGTGCACCTCGTACTGATGAACATTGGCGTGGTGGGCGCCACATGGCTCATGATGCTTGGCGGATACCTCGGGGGAGCAGCGATGCTTCCGCCGGACGTAGGTGGCCGAGGCTGGAATCCAGGCCAAGTTCATGTGAACGTCTTCTACTCCATACCGCTGGGCTATCCGTTCTGGATATCGATCTTCATCATACTGCTTGCCTTAGGCGTCTTGGCAGGCGGCCTATCATACATAATCACTATGAGGAGAAAGTAGCGTAGCCCTCATCAACGAACCCACAGATATTTTTTATTATAATCAGCAATATAATTTATAACAGGAACACATCACTCTTTTAGCAAAACAATAATCTAAACACCTTTTTTGATCGCCCAATAATACCTGTTGTAAAATGTCTTGACTTCTTTCTTCCTGCTCCCTCCTCTCCATCATTCGCCCCAAGGTTGGGTTTGGAGAGATCCTTACGAAAGGTGTTTCTAGTCTATAGTGTGTATAAGTTGGTGATGGCCTGGTTATTGGGGCCACTACTCCTTATATGTGGGGCTGGTGGGAGTTCTTATCCGAAACGGGTGATGAGGATGGGGTTGGTGGTGACTGACTCGATGATCGAGGCGGCTACTGAGAGGGCTATTACGGTGTCTTCAGGGACTATGGGTAGACGAGGGCATGCGGCACTACAAGTCTTTCCTAATCATGCAGAGATTCGCCGCCGAGGCGTGGCGAGAGCTATCCGAGAGGTTCCTAGAGGTCTTTAGATACCCTGTGGATAGGGTTCTGAATATTACTCCGACTCCAGACGGAGTAGTGGTTGTTCAGAACGAGTGGGATGGAAGGCTGAGGACGTGGATGATACCCTCCATCGAGACGCTTTGGTGTCTGATATACAAGGCGACGGTGGGAGAGACGCCGCCGAGAATCTACCACCTACCACCACTCAACTCGATAGTCCTAG
>JAVVGN010000091.1:0-7075 GCA_032249095.1 Candidatus Caldarchaeales archaeon
CTCGCAGCACCCTCTATAACGCTTCTCCTCGGTGCGCCGGCCATCGCGCTCTTCATGTCAGGAGCGAAGCTCAGCCAAGGTGTCTGGAGAAACTACCTCTGGTTTGCCGTGCTTTTCCCAGTCGCAGTCCTGTCTCCGTTTCTCTTGCCGCAGGCAGGTAGACTTCCGCTGGCTGTTTTGTTGGTGCTGCTCTATGTCGTGTTTGCGCGTGGGATTGTTTTAGCCGAGGATGATGTTTTGGTTAGTGTTGATGCGACATTGGTCGAGAAGCTTCTGAGGAAAGAAAACATCTCTCTTGCCGCTCTACAGTCCGCGGTCGCCGTCTCCGGTATGGCATACGGAGCAGACATGTTCCTCGACGTCATGTCGAGTCTTGAAAACCATTTCACCTACACTCTTCTCGTCTCTCCCTTCGCAACATGTATCGAGGAGGTATTGGCGGCCTCCTACTGGACATTTAAGCGTAAACCAGACATAGCCTTAAGCCTCCTCTCCGGCGAAAACCTCATACAGGCGACCTTAGTAGTTGGGTTAGGCATAGCCGCAACCGGATGGGATCTGCCGTATAGAGCAGTCTCCGTCTCAGCAGTCTACAGCCTGTCTGCCGCCATTTTGTCGTATTCTGTGAAGACAGGCCATGTGAGGCTCATGCCCATGGTTCTCCTGCTCTATCCTGTCTACGTGTTTGCGTCAATGGCTTAGTTTATACGAGTCTACATTGATAGACGGAATTTGCAGTGCGACACCAGCTACGGCATGTAATCTATGGAATATTATGGGTCTAGGCCTCGAAAGAGATGTCTCCAACCAGCCCACTCGTAAGCCTCTGGATGTCTTGAGGAGAGATCTCGAGGAGGACGTTTACATCTCCGCCCCCTCCATATACGCGCTCGAGTCCCATTACCTGCTCGTCTATCACCACCCTGACGCCCTCCGGCAGGCCCACTGGCGGTAGAGCGCCCACCTCGTACCCTGTGTGTCTCTTAGCCTCCTCCGGCTTAGCGATCCTAACCCACTTAGCGCCCAGAAGCCTGGCGAGCTTCACCTCGCTCACGCGCCTATTCCCCTGCACTAACACGACGACAGGTGAGCCGGAGTCGTCGATGAAGACTACGCTCTTTACAATTCTCCCCGGATCCACTCCAAGATTTTTTACCGCTGCAGACACCGTCTTCACATGTCCGCTAAACGTTATGATCCTAGAGTCAACACCAGCCTCCCTCAGCAGCCTCTCAAGCCTCCCCCGCCCCTCCAAAGCCACGCCGCTATTGACCCCGCGCCCCCGTATAGCTTTAACTCGGCGCAAAGGCTCCTAGGTGTGGGCGTGGTCAAGGTCGTCGGTGGCGTGGCGCTGGTGAGGGCCGACGAGGTCTCCGACCCGGAGGCCTACGTCAAGAGGATCCTCTCCACGCATCCGCGGATTAAGGCCGTCATCAAGTACTGGGGGGTCGAGGGGGTTTACAGGACGCCGCGTGTCGAGGTTCTCTGGGGGCACCCACCAAGCTCCATCCTCTACCGCGAGTATGGCGTTGAGTACGAGCTAGACCCCCTCAGCCTGATGTTCTCTCTAGGCAACAAGTTTGAGAGGTTGAGGGTCTCTCGGTTGGTCAGGCGCTGGGAGACGGTGGTTGACATGTTCGCTGGGGTGGGCCAGTTCAGCCTCCCCATAGCGTTCCACGCGAGGCCCAAAAAGGTATACTCCATCGAGCTTAACCCCCGCGCATTCAGCTTCCTAGAAAGAAATATCGAGAGAAACAGGCTCTCGGACGTTATTGAGCCGATCCAGGGTGACTGCAGGGTCGTGGCTGAGAAGATCGGCCCTGTTGCAGACAGAATAGTCATGGGCTACATCCTCGACACGCTCGGCTTCCTGCCCTACGCCTTAAAAATGCTCGGGAGGGCCGGCGGGATAATTCATCTTCACAGCCTCGTGAGACGGGGCTCGGAGCAGGATTTTGCGCTGGAGGCCGAGAGAGCGGTGCTCAGCCACGGCTTCGCCGCGAAGGTGGTCAAGATGAGGAGGGTGAAGAGCTACTCGCCGTCTAAGAACCACATAGTCATAGACCTTTTCGCCGTCAGCGAACGGCCACCATCCTCAGAAGAACCAGCTGCTTTAGGGTCTCAGCCGTCAGCGCCAGGGTATTTAGCATCTGATAGGCCGCGTAGCGGTCCCTAGGGATCTTTTCAACGGCCATCCTTATCTCCCCCCAAAATGCTCAACGTCCGCGGCCCCCCGGTCCATAGCGTCGGCTAACTCAGAAACCAGTGCTGAGAGGGTCATAAACTCCTCCCTAGTCATGCCGAGCCTCAGGGCCTCCCCGAAGACTACGCATAGGTCGATGAACCTGGCCGAGAGCGCCCCGCCAGATGTATGGCCTGCATTATGAGGCCGCGGGACGGCCTAGTGATCATCCATGAAACATGCCTCGAGATGGCGCGTGATTGGAGGAGATACTCTGAGCCCTCTCTCATCACAGACTCCCAGTCACCGGTCCCAACGTTCTCAGCTGCGGCTCGGGCGGCTGTGGAGAGGCTTATCAAGAAACTTTTAACCCCCTCGTCCAGGCTCGTGAAAAGCTCCCCTGAGAAGGTTACTTGGACCTCGTTCTCACCTGCCACGATCGCCATCAATCCGTGAAGCTCACTCCTCAGCCTTCTGATACGGGGCAGAATCTTGTATGAAGCTCCCGGATACTCTCCTCAAGCTCTCCCAAGCCCTAGCGTCCCCCACCATTTTTATCCTTCTCCTCCGCCAGCGCGTCGGCGTCTCGGGTATTTATGATGGAGGATGGGGAGACGGCTTCATGTGGATGCGTCCCAGCCGCCTACACCTGATAGCGATGGTACTCCTTACTCCATAGGTATACATGAGAAAAGGGAGAGAAGGGGGGAGGGGCTCGGCTAGACCACCCGTGCAGCATCTGGGAAACCCTATAGGAGGCCGGACGTTAAATGATACATCACAGCACCCGACAGTTGGGTGAGCGTTAAATCCTCAATCATACCGGCCTCTGGGCTTTATCCCTGCGCCGGCATGGCCAGCCTCCCAAGGGCCTCCTGCCTATATATCCTCCAGATCTTCGAGAGCATCTGCTTTTCCTTCTTCGCGGTCAGACTAAACGATGTGTTGTTGTTTGCTGAAGCCGTCAGCCTCTGCAACGCACGCCTCAAATGCCCACTATAGATCCTCCTTCTACCGCGAATCGGTTTAAACAGCCACAGTAAATTCCTAGTCTTCCTGAACCCCTTAGATCGGTCTAGGTATATTATCAGCTCGGCCAGAGCCTCCATAGCACCAACGTTACCACCCACACCCAGCTCACCCACAAGCCTATTATACACAGGATACCTTTTACCAGCCTCCTCAGCAATCATCCTAGCCACCTCCTCCATCTACACCTCCAAAGACTTTATTACTGGTCTCAGAACCTCCCTCTCAGAATCAGACAAAGCCCTGTATTTGTTCAGCAGTCGCTGATGGCTCCTCAATAGAGACCTATAGGCCAGAATCATCCTCCGCATAACTAGGAAGTCCTCAGTAACCCTCCTGAACCACCTCCCCTCTATGTTCATCAATGTCTTTATGTCTCCCCTAGCTGTCTTCGGCAACTTATGCTCTCTGCGCATCCTCTTAAGCAATGTAAGTCTCCTAAGATAATTGACCTCCACTCCCTTTCTCAGAAGTTCTATAGCACCCTCAGTATGCTGAGGTGGTATTGTATCCATGAATAGCCTGTCTCCGGGCCCAGCAGGGATCTCGCCGAAGCTGTCTACGTGTTTGAAAGTCGTTCCGTCCACCGTGTATGTTATCCTGTATCTCTCGCTATTCTTCTTAGTTCTGTGGACATCTGCATAGAACTTCAATATCCCTGCACCCCCTCATTCTGTGTCTTTACCTCGTATGGTCTCGCCACCAACTGGAACCTCTCCACCAACCCACTTCCAACCTCTTCCCTCACACTCATCATCTGTTCGGATAAGACCCTCTACCAGTCCCGCATATAAAGAGTAATGGCCCCAACAGCCGGGCCATTCCCCAACCCTGCACACATTAAGAGCTGGACACACCATCCATAAGGATTACTCCAAACCCCCTATTGAGGGAGATGATGGAGAGAGCAGAGGAAGAGAACAAGAAGATAAAAGTCAAGATACTATACAACAAGTATTACTGCCATACAATACGAGAAGGACCCAGACATGGACGGAAACACACTATTCTCCATAGAGAGCCAATGAACTATTACCAAGAGATATAAAGACCTCAAGGAGACCAATACTACCAAGAGAACTATACTACGCCCCAACAAACATAAAAGGAATAGAGAAGGAGAAATCGAAACTAACACACATACTAGGCATAGAACACAGAAACATACCAACACAGCTAGACCCATGGGGAAACGAGGTAATATTCATGGGAAAAGGACAGACAACACTATACGGATACCCAAGACCGGAAACATAGAATTCATATTAGCTCTTAACCCATTTCGCTCTTAATCCTCATGGACCCCGCGCCGAGTGTGTAGAATAGTTTAACAGCCTCGTCCACCTTGTCCTCTCCAATCTCGCTTAGCTCAACCTCGACCGAGAATCCTCCGCCCCTGCCATCGGGAACCACATAGAACATGCCGGGGTCTGAAAGCAATAGTACGCTCGAGCCCTTCCCCAGGCCCAGCTCCTCAACCCACTCCTTGGGCAGCGTAAGGACGTAACTACTCCCACGGAGCTGCTGTAGATGCCTCTTCTCGAGCCTCGGCATAACCCCTCAGAACTCACTGGCAGACTAAAAGCTTAGCTAAACATGGCTGAAGTGCAGATCACAGGGTTATTAGGCGCCTTGCTAGCAGCTGGCTCAGGCTTGAAGACGCCCACAGAGGTCGAGAACAAGGTCCTAGCGATAATACACCTCTACGTCGAGCCTAACAAGCTGCCGCGAGTGGCGGAGACCCTGAAGGAGATGCCAGAGATACTTGACGTCTACGAGGTCACGGGAGACTACGACATAATAGCCATAATGGCCTCCGGCAACATTAACCAGCTGAGAGAGCTGCTGAAAGATAAGGTCCTGAAGACCGAAGGAATAAAGAGCTCTGTGACAACCATCGTTCTGCAGACCCACAAGCGGAGCTGAGCCGCTATCCTTTAACCGCGCCCTCTCCCACCGACCTTCCTAAACTTTAAGGCAATAGTGGAGGCCTACATTCCGCCCGAGAACATGCAGAAGATACATGAGGAGAACCCTGAGGGTACGAGGCTGACGGGCATAGGCATGTTGCTGAGGTGGAGCAGGAACTCTCGGCCCTCGCTGGGCGCAGCGTCAGGGTCTCTATGGTCCCCCACGCGGTCGGGATGGTGAGGGGCGCCCTAGCCACCTCCCACGTCTGGATTGACGGCTCGATAGACGAGACCACAATCTGGAGAGCATACGCCAAACACTACGGAAAAGAACCCTTCGTCAGGATAGTCAGGACCGGCCCCGTCAAGTACCCAGACCCGAAATACGTGATCGGAAGCAACTATTGCGACGTAGGTTTCGCGGTCGAGAGGCCGAGGCTAAGGGCGGCGCTCTTCGCCGCGATAGACAACCTCATGAAGGGCGCGGCGGGACAGGCCGTCCAATGCATGAACATAATGCTCGGCCTCGACGAGAGAGAGGGGCTCGGCCAGGCCCCCATCAGCCCTGTATAGGTGGTGAGGCTTGGTGATCGTGGTAGGGGAATCTAGGGAAGCGACCTACGGCTTTGAATATAGAGATCGAGATCGATGTGGAAAGAGAGGAAAGAGTGGGGGAGAGGTTGGTTAGTCTGTAGGCCTCGGCAGCAAGCCTAGGAACCCCAGACACCGGGATTAAAGGTCGGTAGCCCGCCGGAGAATACGCTCCGGCGATTATAAGCCTCCAGCCCCCGGTGTGTATAGTTCTGGGGTTTTTCCCCTCGCTGCCGGGGGCTATCCCGGTGCCTGCGCCGTCACCACTAGTTGCTTGATCTGTTTTACTAGCTCCCAGCATTGGCGTCCGTTTGGCCTATTATTATAGAAAGCCATCGCGAGTCTGTGGACTGCATAACGTAACTTACCATCGTATAGCCTCCAATACTCCGTTCTCGACGAGTTAATTGGTTTGTAAAGTCCTAAAAGCTTCTTCAACCCCCTCAAAGAACTATTGACGAAATCAGCATACGTTAGCAGCTCTGCCAGAGCCTCCCTACCAGCCAAACTACCGTCTATCCCCAGCCCCTCAAGAAGCACATTATAGGCCGGATACCTCTTACCAGCCTCATCAGTTATCTTTTTCGCCATCTCCTCCATCTGCTTCTCTATGGAGGAGATAGCTGGCTTCAGAACCTCCCTCTCAGCATCAGACAAAGCCCTATACTTTTTGAGTAATTGTTGACGAGTCTTCAATAGAGACCTATGGGCCAGAACCATCCTCCGCATGACCAAGAAGTCCTCAGTTACTCTTCTGAACCACCTCTCCTCAACACTCATCAATGCCCTTATGTCTCCCCTAGCACTCTTCGGCAGCCTAAGCTCCCTACGCATCTTCTCAATCAACGTAAGCCTCCTAAGATAATAGACCTCTACTCCCCGCCTTAGTAGTTCTATCGCGCCGTCCGTGTGTTGGGGTGGTATTGTATCCATGAATAGCTTGTCTCCGGGCCCAGCAGGGATCTCGCTGAAGCTGTCTACATGCTTGAAAGTTATTCCGTCAGTAGTATATGTTATCCTGAAGCCCTCTCCGTTCCTCTTAGTCCTATGAACATCCGCGTAGAACTTCAATATCCCTGCACCCCCTCATTCTGTGTCTTTATCTCGTATGGCCTGGCTACTATGTGGAACCTCTCTATCTGCTCCCTCTCTAGGACTATCGAGTTGAGTGGTGGTAGGTGGTAGATTCTCGGCGGCGTCTCTCCAACAGTGGCCTCATGTATAAGCCACCTCAGCGTCGCGATGGAGGGTATCATCCAAGTCCTCAGCCTTCCATCCCACTCGTTCTGCACAATAATTATTCCGTCAGGTGTCGGAGTGATGTTCAGAACCCTCTCTACGGGGTATCTAAAGACCTCTAGGA
>JAVVGN010000092.1:0-6971 GCA_032249095.1 Candidatus Caldarchaeales archaeon
TAACAATAGCATCAATAATCATACACCTAAGATACGGAATTTAGAGATGAGTTCCGGACATACCCGGATACCCAAGGCAAGAAGATTAATTAACAGGTAACCCGATCTCTATAACAAATTTAAATTTGGGGTGCATGCAGAATAATTCATGGGTGTTATGACATGGCTCTAGCTGGCCAGCCAGTTATAGTATTGAAGGAAGGGACCACAAGGACCCGGGGAAGATCTGCCCAGCGGAACAATATAGCTGCCGCGAAGATCATCGCGGAGATGGTCAAGACAACGTTAGGCCCGAAGGGCATGGACAAGATACTGGTCGACACCATCGGCGACGTTATAGTGACTAATGACGGCGCGACGATACTTGAGAAGATGGATGTTGAGCATCCGGCGGCCAAGATGATTATAGAGGTCGCGAAGACTCAGGACAAGTCCGTGGGAGATGGAACGACTAGCGCGGTCCTCATAGCTGGCGAACTACTCGCGAAGGCTGAAGAACTGATAGAGCAGAAGATTCATCCAAGCACAATAATTGCAGGCTACAAGAAGGCTCTAGACCTTGCCCTACAGAGGCTCAACGAGCTTGCAATACCGGTCCAGCTAACAGACCGCGAGACGCTTCAGAAGATCGTGAGTACGAGCCTGGGCAGCAAATCACTCGGATTTGGGATGGAGCATATAGCGGGGCTCGCGATCGATGCTGTTTTAAGCGTTGTGAAGGAGTATGATGGCAGACGCAAGGCTGACAAAGATGACATACAGATCGTCAAGAAAATGGGCAAGAGCATCCTAGAGTCTCAGCTGATCAAGGGGGTTGTTATAGATAAAGAGGTTGTCCACCCAGGCATGCCTAAGCGCGTGACCAACGCTAAGATCGCAATCATTGACGCCCCCTTCGAGATAGAGAAAACGGAGTTTAGCGCGGAGATCAGGATCAGGGATCCCCTCAAGATTAAGGAGTTCCTAGACGAGGAGGCGAAGATACTCAAGGAGATGGTCGACAAGGTGGTTCAGGTAGGCGCCAACGTCGTCTTCTGCCAGAAGGGCATAGACGACGCGGCACAGTTCTTCCTCGCTAAGGCAGGGATCCTCGCGGTCCGCAGGGTGAAGAGAAGCGATATGGAGAAGCTTGAGAAGGCGACGGGAGGCAGGATAGTCACCAACTTTGAAGACCTGTCCCCGAAGGATCTGGGGGAGGCTGGGCTCGTGGAGGAGAGGAAGATAGGAGAGGATAGGATGGTCTTTGTGGAGCAGTGCAAGAACCCGAAGGCTGTCTCAATACTTTTGAGGGCAGGTCTCGAGAGACAGCTTGACGAGGCTGAGAGAGCTCTGAATGACGCCCTGATGAACATGATAAGCGTTGTGGAGGACAACAGGTACGTGCCAGGAGGAGGCGCGATAGAGACAGCACTAGCCCAGTACATCAGGGCAAACGCCTCGAAATACTCTGGTAAGGAGCAGCTCGCAATGACATCCTTCGCCGACGCCCTTGAGGTGATTCCGAGAACGCTGGCCGAGAACGCTGGATACGACCCGGTAGACCTGATGTCCGCGCTAAGAAGCAGGCATGCAGAGAATGGCCACAGCTACGGGATAAACATCTACACGGCGAAGGTGGACGACATGCTGAAGCTCGGCGTCATTGAGCCCTTCAGAGTGAAGGCTCAGGCCTTAAAGGCCAGCTTCGAGGCCGCCGCCATGATACTGAGGATCGACGACGTTGTCGCAGCGTCAAAGAAGAAGGAAGAGAAGGGCAAGAAAGAAACCCCAGAGCTCGAGGAATAGATCTACCGTACCCACTAAGTCCCCCTCTCGTATGAGTTTTTAGGCTCTACGCCGTTAAAGCTCTCGACCTTTTTCTACGCTCAGACCCCAATATCTTCCCGGAGGAGAAGGCATAAACCTAGCCGTCCCCCTGCGGTGGCCGACTCAGCGCACATCATTCTTAAGTATCGTCTCCGCAATAATGAGCATAGGCCACGCGGAGCATCTGCATAATTGGCACCAACCACCTTCCTCATCTCTTGATTATTTTCAGCTCCAAGACCAGCATCCCGATTATAAGGACCGTCTGCCAGAATCCTACATCTACAAGAAGCATCACGAGGTCGACCGACCAGTGGTCTGCCGGGCCTGTCAGCGTAATCAGCGTATGTGTCGCCCACCGCATTGGAAATCCGTAATCCACGTGTACAAAGTCAGGCCAGTCATACCTTACGCCCCATCCCACACCAATTATTGTTAGAGACGAACAGGCGAGAATCCAGACCAGCCGCAATAGCGTCGCCCACATATACACACTATTCAGAAATACCATTCTTATAAGTCCTCAACAACTAAGCATGCTGCCTCTGACGGAGTTTTGGGGAAGGGGTTGTCTGTCTGGGACGACTCGTGCGCGGCTGTATGCCGGGCCGAGGAGGATTCCTCTCCTCTCTTCCCCATCAGACATTCCCAGACGAGTTATCCAACCCCAATAAAATTCCACTCACCATATCGGAGAAACCATCCTACAGGGACCTCGCGGAGCAAGCCCTATACATCTACGAGATGTTTGGTCCAGACATACTCGCGATAGGGACCGACTTCTTCGGCCTACTAAACGTTGAGGAGCCCGAGGGTCTCCGGGACATAACCGGCGTCGCCAACCTTTTCGCGGAGTTAAGGGATAGGGGGCTTGTGGGGGCTCCTATCCGAATGGGTGAAAACCTGGAGAGGGAAGAGGTTGGGAGTGGGATGGTGGAGAGGTTCCACATAGTTGCGAGGCCATACGAGGTCAAGGTGGATGGGTGTTGAGTAGGTGCCTGCCACGTGAACTCCGAATAAAGTTGTATGATGATGCTGTTGCCCTTCGGAGAGGCGGGCTGACATATAAAGGGATTATCGAGGAGATCTATCGAAGATACGGAGTCAGACTATCCAAGTCTCACATAAGCTACTGGCTACGTGGGGTACACAGCCCATACAACGGTAGGAGGATACCTTCACTAGAACTATTGAAGCCTCCAGAGGAGTTGGCGTACGTGATCGGTGTGGTCCTAGGCGATGGGTATCCTAAAATGAAAAGGCGCGTCCGCAAAGGTTACAACGACGTCATAATACGACTTGAGGCTAAAGATAAGGAGTTCGTCGAGGAGTTCGCTAGATGTCATGCAAAGGTCCTGGGCAGGAGACAAATAAGGCCGAGATTTAGGGATGACGTAGGAAAATATGTCGTCGAAGTTAGATCACGGACGCTATACGAACTCCTTAAAAAGCCAGTAGACCTCGACAGGCTGAAGAAATACGTCGAGCATTGTGAGAGGTGCGTGGCAGCATTCCTCAGGGGATTCGCAGACTCAGAAGGAAGCGTTAAAAAGAGTGGTTACATATTTATCCTCAACACTGACCTTAGACTACTCACATATATCATGGATCTTCTTAGGAGATTTAACATTGAATCAACGGGGCCAAGAATTCATGTCCAGCGAGGAACCATAATCAATGATCCTGAGAGAGGGATAAAATACTCACGCAACAAGGATTGTCATCGCCTACATATTCGGGCCAGCAGTAATATGAGCTTCTATAGATACATAGGCTTCACCATTACTAGAAAGCAGATGCGGCTAGAAAACTACGTCAAGAGAAACACTATTACACCTGCCCCTCCCCCAACCATTTCCCAACCATCCTCAAAATAATAACTAATATCGCCGGGGGCGGGATTTGAACCCGCGCGGGCCTCATCAGCCCAGTGGCTTAGCAGGCCACCCCCCTACCGGGCTAGGGCACCCCGGCAACCGCCTCCCTAACGGGTTAGAGGGCCCGTACTCAACCCCAAGCCTTTTCATCGGCGGTCGGTCAATATGAGTATGCCTCGAGCTAATACATCTATTTTTCCGGTCTCGGGCTTCCGCATGGAGTTGTCTGTCCCTTTCCACCGCCAGGCCCCCCGCCTCCGGGTCTAGCCGCCAGGCACTCATGTAGGTGGCTGCTGGGCTAGTTTCAGCCACAACTATAGACGCCTATTCTCGGGCAAGCCGCTTCACATGAACTGTCGCGCCATTCTCCTAGCTCGCTGGTGGATGCGGAAAACCTTTATAGTTTGTGGGGGATATCTCGTTTTGATGGTTAGAACAGAGGTCGCTCCGTATTTCTTCGAGAAGCGCGGGATTAGGGATGGAACACCTCTCATTGAGGGGCTTCCTGAGGTAGGCCTCGTAGGAACCATAGTGTCTTCATACATCGCCTCGAGGCTTGGCGGAGAGTCTGTTGGCTACATCGAGATCACGGATCTTCCGCCCATTCTGTTAGTGTATAACTCTAAGATTATGGAGCCTTGCCGTATCCTGAGGATTGACGCGGATAGTAGACAACTCATGGTCTTGTCCTCGGATGTACCAATCCCTCCACGCGGATTCTGGGCCGTCGCAAACTCCATAGTGGAGATAGCCTCCTCGACGAAGTCTCCAATAGTGTGTGTCAGCGGTATCCCTGAGCCAGACCGTCTATCAATCGATCGGCCGAAGGTCTATTACCTCTCAAACGATGAGAGTCTGGGTGAGATGGCCGCGTCAACCGGGGCTGTCGAGAAGTTTGAGAACGGATTCCTCACGGGGATTAAGGCGGCGATACTGAAGGGTGCCGAACGCAGGGGGGTAAAGGTCCTGCTAGCCCTAGCCCAGAGTCATCTGAACTATCCGGATCCCGGAGCGGCGGCTGAGGTCGTGATCTTCCTCAACAAGCTGTTCGGCACCAATATTGCGGTAGAGCCCCTCTTGGAGCAGGCGGAGCAGATTAAGATGCATCTGAGAGATTTAATGAGAAGAACCACCAGCAGCATGGCTCCAGTTCCGGTTGGGCTCGAGCTGGAGCCTCCGCCCGGCTACATCAGGTGATGCCCCATGTATAGACGTAGGAGGAGCATCTTCGATATAATGAGAGATCTTGAGGCTGAGGTGGAAGCCGAGGTCGAGAGCATGTTGACTCGGATAAAGGAGCTTGAGCTTGCCTCGCGGTGTCTACAGCCCCTCTACGAGATAGCTGAGGGGCCGGACGAGTATGTCCTCAGGGTAGACATGCCGGGGGCTGAGCGGGACAAGATCGAGATCCAGGCCTCGGGGCGTTTCGTTAGAATATACGCGCCCTGCAGCTACACCGTCCCCTATAGGGAAGGTGTGAGGACATGCGCAACTTGCTACAGGCTTGAGGTCGAGATGCCGGCCCGCGTCTCTATGGAGAATGCGAAGCAGAAGTTTAGGGGAGGCGTCCTAGAGATAAGATTCCCTAAAACGTCCCGCGAATTCAGGATACCCGTAGAGTAGGTCCCCCCTCGTTAATTCAGGAGGCGGAGAGTGGCGAGCGCCGCTGCTATGGCGCCGTTCTCGGCCTCCGCCCTGCTATTTGCACCAACAATTATCACGACATCGTTCTCGCCTAGCTCCAGCTGTTCAAGCACCCGCCGGGCGAAGTCCGGATATTCAGAGGTGACGTCGCATGCTTCCGGCATTAGGAGTCTGCCACCCCTATGTACCAGCGTCATCGCACCCCCCGCACCGGCTCTTATCGCCGAGTCCCTCTGCTCAATCCCCCTCCTAACGTTCCCTGCTGCGTTCTTCACCACTATGGCAACGTTTGATGGAAATGGCCAGGTCCCGCCCACGTCGATGGGTCTGGGAAGACTTATGCTGGAGGCCAGCTCCTCGTAGATAGGCCGGGCCTTCTCGGTCAGATAGCAGCCACTCCTATCTGACCTCACCATCCCTGCCGCCTTAAGCCTCGATAGGAGAGTCCGGACAGCCCCCTCCCCGAGTCCTAGGGACTCCGCGAGCCTTTTCCTCCCAACGCCGGGGTTGGAGGCTATTAGGAAGACAGACCTGACTACATCGAAATAGCTAAAGCTAGTTTGGGGGCCTGTCGGCGAAGCGGCAAGCCGCCTTATCGCCTCTGTGGCCTTCATACCTCCAGCACTCTGCAGGCTCTGATGAATAAGTGTCAAGGTTAGATAAAAAAGGCTCGCTGCCGAGACGCGGTGGGTCCGAAAGACTTATTGTGCAGTCTCTTCCATCGCGCTCTAATGGTCTGCTTTTGGTGGGTGGGCTGGGGAGAGAGTGGAGGAGGGTCGTCGAGGGGATAGAGGAGATTGGTCCCAAGTATCCTTGGCTCAACAGGGTTATCTCCCTCGGGCTTGACCGGTTTGTCCGCCGACTCGCCGTACTCTCCGCAGGCAACCCAGTGGGGAGGATACTGGACGCGGGCGCCGGTGATGAGTCCCTCACAGTTGTGATCCAGTCTTTGGCCCGAGGTAGCAGGCACTTCCTCGTCATGCTAGATCCTTCTGAGAGAATGCTGCGGCTCTCGCAAAGACGGGTGAACTCGGAGAATACCGACAGGGTGGCCGGCCTGCTCGAGCATCCTCCCTTTGCCCCAAGGACTATAGATAGGACCTACATGGCCTTCTCCCTGAGAGATGTCTACGACCTCGAGGAGGCCGTAAGATCTCTAGCGTCGGTGATGAGGGATGAGGGCCTTCTCACAGTGGTGGATATCGCAAAGCCCGATGACGCGGCGGCTGCGGCTATACACCACCTCTACTGGCGTTTTGTGTCTCCCTTCCTCGCCGCCCTAGCGTTTACGAGGTACTGGAGGCAAACACGTCTGATTTACACTACTTATAGGCTTTTACCCTCGGAATCTAGTCTCCTATCCCTTCTGCGAAGACACTTCACACCGATAATTACGCGAAGACTACTTCTAGGCGGCCTACACATACTTGTAATGAAAAGGCAGCTACAGGGTTCGACTCGGAGACCGCGAGGTGGTTGTGAAGGAGGGGGATGCCCTACTAATACCTGCCGGAACCGTCCACAGCTACGTAAATCTCAGAGTGGTAAGGATTAAGATTGAAGGGGAAAGAGTGGGGGGGAGGGGTTTGGGGTTGGCTGGACCTCAGCAGCCTCGGAACCCCAGACACGCGGAAACTGTATGTG
>JAVVGN010000093.1:0-6865 GCA_032249095.1 Candidatus Caldarchaeales archaeon
ATAAAGACCATAAAAATAAACCCTACAACCACCAACACAAAATGGATTAAGAGCGTTCTCCTCAATACGGGGTTTGGAGTGATCCTTATGAGTGGTTTGTCCAGCTCTTAGTGAGCGCAGGATTGGGGGATGGTCTGGCTGTTGGGGCCACTACTCCTTATATGTGGGGCCGGTGGAGGGTTCCTATCCGAGCAGGTGATGGGGATGGAGTGGGATGGTGGTGAGGTTTCAGTTGGTGGCGAGGCCATACGAGATAAAGACGCAGAATGAGGGAGGTGTAAGATATTGAAGTTCTACGCAGACGTTCATAGGACTAAGAAGAATAGCGAGAGGTTCAGGATAACATACACTACTGACGGAAAAGCTTTCAGGCATGTAGACAGCTTCGGCGAGATCCCTGCTGGGCCTGGAGACAGGCTATTCATGGATACACTACCACCCCAACACACGGACGGCGCGATAGAACTACTAAGGCGGGGAGTAGAGGTCTATTATCTTAGGAGGCTTACGTTGATTGAGAAGATGCGTAGGGAGCATAAGCTACCGAAGAGCGCTAGGGGAGACATCAAGGCATTGATGAATATAGAGGAGGGGTGGTTCAGGAGGGTTACTGAGGACTTCCTAGTCTTGAGGAGGATGATTCTGGCCCACAGGTCTCTATCGAAGACTCATCAACAACTAATGAATAAATACCGGGCTTTGTCTGAGGCTGAGAAGGAGGTTCTGAAGCCAGCCATCTCCTCCATATAGAAGCAGATGGAGGAGATGGCTAAAAAGATAGATGAGGAGGCTGGTAGGAGGTATCCGGCCTATAATGTGATTCTTGGGGGGCTGGGGATAAATGATGGTTTGGCTGGTAGGGAGGCTCTGGCAGAGCTGCTAACGTATGCTGATTTCGTCAATAGTTCTCTGAGGGGGTTGAAGAAGCTTTTAGGACTTTACAAACCAATTAACTCGTCGAGAACAGAGTATTGGAGGCTATATGATGGTAGGCTTCATCGGGCTGTCACTAGGCTGGCGATGACATACTACAAGAATAGACCGAACGGGAGACAATGTTGGGAGCTGGTGAAAAAGATCAGGCAACTAGTGGTGACTGCTCAGGCACCGGGATAGGCCCCCGGCAGCGAGGGGAAAAACCCCAGAGCTATACACACCGGGGGCTCACGGCTTATAATCGCCGGAGAAATTCTCCGGCGGGCTAGAGGCTTTTAATCCCGGTGTCTGGGGTTCCTAGGCTCGCTGCCGAGGGCATATAGACAAACCAACCCCCTCCCCCACCCTGTTTCCTCCTCTTCCACTCAAAACTAATATCTTCCTAACCACCTGTTAGCTACCTATCGGCCAATGTAAATGAGGGCTTCCGTCGTAGCGACCCATTCTAAGCATGTCTCGACACGAGGGCCTGAGGTTGAAGATTTCCGACTAATTTTTTAAGCCGTGGATATGTTCCTAGCCTCTGTGGAGGACCGTGTCTTTGAGGCCGTCTCGCCGGTCGACGGCCGCTACAGGCCGGTTGTGAGGGAGCTCTCGCGCTTCTTCTCCGAACTGGGGCTCGCGAGGTATAGGCTCTTGGTGGAGGCCACGTACCTCAAGAAGCTCTTGGGCAGGACTAGGCCCCATCTAGCCCCAGAGGCGTCTAGGGCTCTCGACGAGATAGTCTCCTCCTTTAACGAGGAGTCGATGGTCACCGTGAAGGAACTGGAGCGCGAGACGGGCCACGACATCGAGGCGCTTGTCCGCTTCCTGAGGTCGGCACTCGAGAGGCGTGGACTCGTGGACGCCGCGCCGCTGGTGCACATAGGGCTCACCTCGGAGGACGTGAACAACCTCGCCTACTCGCTGGCCCTTAGGGACTGCCTATCCGGGGTCCTGCTCCCCAGCCTCTCCCGCCTCGCGCTCAGGATCGCTGAGCTAGCCTACGCCGAGAGGGAGACCATCATGCTTGCGAGGACCCACGGCCAGCCCGCCGTTCCCACGACCCTCGGCAAGGAGCTCGCCGTCCACGCCCACAGACTCTCCAGGTCCCTCGAGAGGCTCGGGTCGCAGAGGCTTCCGGGGAAGGCCTCGGGCGCGGTCGGGACTTACGCGGGGCTCGTCGAGGTCTTTGGGCCTGGGGCGCTGGAGGCGTCGGAGGAGCTTGTCAGCGAGCTCGGCCTAAGCTTCTGGCCCGCAACGAAGCAGGTCCTACCTCACGACGATGTCTCGCGGCTGCTACAGGAGCTGTCTCTCCTCTCGATGATCCTTGTCGATCTCTGCAGGGACTTCTGGCTCCTCTCGATGCTGGGCTATGTCTATCCGCGGCCGCGCGGCGTCGGCTCCTCCACCATGCCCCAGAAGAGCAACCCGGTGGAGCTGGAGAACGCTGAGGGGAACCTCGAGCTCGCCGCCAACACGCTCTCCTTCATGGCTCTCCGCCTAGCCGTCTCCCGCCTCCAGAGGGACCTATCCGACTCGACCATCCGGAGGAACTATGGAGTCGCCCTTGCCCACCTGCTCCTAGGCGTCAGGAACATCGACGCCTTCCTCGACCGCATGGCCATAGACAGGGAGGCCATGAGGAGGGACCTCGAGAAGCATCCCGAAGCCCTCTCCGAGGCGGTCCAGATAAGGGCGAGGCTCCGCGGCGTAGACATCCTGGAGGAGCTCCGGTCCATAAGCCCCCACGACCCATCCTACCAAGATAGGGTCCGTGCGCTGCTAGAGTCGAGGGGCCTCCATGCCGCCGAGATCGTTCCCCGTGCCCCCGAGGAGTATATCGGACTCGCCCCGAGAATTGCGGAGCTCGTCTACAGGCTCGTGAGGGAGGGCGCTGCGAAAAGGTTTAATGCTGTTGGAAGGGTCTAGGGGTCGCCATGCCGCGTACAGTCGTATTCACGGAGAGGGCTCCGAGGCCTGTGGGGCCCTACTCGCAGGCCGTGAAGGCTGGTGGATGGGTCTTCGTGGCGGGCCAGGTGGCCATAGACCCCGCCACTGGGAAGCTGGTCGAGGGAGACATAAGGGCGCAGGCCAGGAGGACCCTCATGAACGTCAAGGAGATCCTGGAGGCGGCGGGGGCGAGCCTACGTGACGTGGTGAAGGTGAACGTCTACCTCGCGAGACAGGAGGACTTCCAAGCCATGAACGAGGTCTACCGCGAGTTCTTCACCGAGAACCCTCCGGCCAGGACCACCGTGGTCGTCAAGATGGTGAGCGACGCAATACTCATAGAGGTTGACGCCGTCGCCTACGTAGGCTGAGGCATCTTTATTACCCGGTCCGGATAGACTCTACCCGCCAAGGCGACATGGGTGGTCTAGTTCCAGCTCGGCATAGCTGTTAAGCCTAGCCGCCTCGGAGGAAGCCGATCCGGGAAGCTTGAGGGACTCCTGAAGGCCGCCGAGCTCGCGAGGAGCGCCGGCATAGATTTTCTCGTGGTTGACTCGGAACGGAGCGAGGACGACCTCCCGCCCCTCGACATCGAGAGGGCCGCCGGCATCGCCGACAAGGCTGGGGGGCCGGCAATAGTCCCGACTGTCCCGGTGAGGAGGAGAGACTCGCCTAGGCTCCTCGAAGAGTATCTACGGTCCCTGGGGAGCCGGGAGATGGCCGGCCTATGCATCGTGGCCGGAAACCCCGCCTATCTGAGTAGCGGCGAGGCCTCGGAGAGGCCTGGGAAGAGCCTCTGGAGGGCCTGTAGGCTTGCAGTGGAGGCCATGGACAAGCGGCCGGTGCTTCTAGGGACCGAGGGCGTCGAGGGCGTCTCCACGAGGATCTGCGCCGCGCTAGGCGTGACGCCATTTCTCCTCCTAGACTTGGGAGCAGAGGATGAGGCCGAAGCATTCTCCGCAGCGGCCCGCAGGTCCGTGGCGGTCTACGCACCCTTCTATATCGGCGACGGCCTACCCGAGCCCGCCACATCCGTCCTAATCTCCTACGCCTCGCGGCGGAGGAGGCTTAGGTCGTCTGTTAGCGGCGTCCTAGGGGTTGGGGAGGCCCTGAGGGTCTCGCTGGTGGGTGATGTTGGGCGGGTCGCGGAGAGGGTCGCGGTCCTCGCCTCGCGGGGGGTCGGCATACTAGTCGGCTACCCGGCTGTCCTCACGTGGGAGCAGGTCAAACAGTTTGCGCGGCTCGCTCTGTGAAGACTTATGTGGCTGGTCCTCCGCGGCTCTTGAGGGGGTGAGAGCAGTGCCCCGCTGCCAGCTCTGTGGGCGAAAGACTGAAAATTTGGTGATGGTGAAGGGCAAGAGGGTGTGCGATAAGTGTCAGTCGAAGGTCGCGTAGAGGCTGAGGCGCTGAGGCTCGGCTTCATAGGCTGCGGAATGATCGCTAAGACCCACGCGAGGGCCCTGACCCGGATGCAGGGCGTAGAGGTCGCGGCCCTCTCCGACACAAACCCCCAAGCAATAAGGGGGCTGAAGGAGGCGGTCCCCCAGCTCGCATCCGCCCGCGAATACAGCGACTACGTCGAGATGCTTGACCGCGAACAGCTTGATGGGGTCCTGATCCTCACGCCCCACAGCCTCCACCTCGAGCAGATCAAGGCCGCCCTCAAGAGAAAGCTCAACATCCTCGTGGAGAAGCCAATGGTCACCTCGCCGGCCGAGGCGCGGGAGGTCCTGAGGTCCTTGGAGGGTTCTGGGCTGGTGCTCTGCGTAGGCTACCAGAGGAGGACGGACGGCCTCTTCAGATATGTGAAGGATACCGCGTCGGACGCTGGGCTCGGAGCTCCGCGCTACATCGAGCACCAGCTCTCCCAGGACTGGACGGGACTCTCCCGGGGCTCCTGGAGGATGGATCCGAGGCTCTCGGGCGGAGGCTTCCTCATGGACTCGGGGAGCCACATAGTGGACATGGTGCTCTGGCTGATGGGTGGCTTGCCGCGGCGCGTCTACGCCGTGGTGAGGAGGGACGGGTTTGGAGTCGAGGTTGTCTCCTCCGTGGTCGCCGAGTCAGACGGCTGCGTCGCCAGCATCTCCCTGATGGGTGATGCCCCATTCTGGTCCGAGAGGCTTCGAGTCTACTGTCCCGGAGGCGTGGTGTGCTACCTCGACGAGAACCAGTCGAGGAAGGTCTGGGCCGTGGATAGGAGCAACCGCGTCATGGACGCCTCCCAGTCCCTCCCCTCCTCCTCAACCCCGGCGGAGAACTTCGTCAGGGCTGTCAGGGGCCTCGAGGCACCCGCGGCCGGAGCGAGAGAGGGCCTGATGGTTGCCGAGTTCACGGAGGCCTGCTACAGGTCCGCCGAGGCGGGAGAGCCTGTCCTGCTAGGCGACTATCCTGGTCCCTAGGGTCGGCCTGCCGAGGAGGGCGTCGAGGACCCTGGAGGGGTGGAGGCCATTCACTATCATGACCTCGACACCCGCCTCCGCGGCCCTCAGGGCCTCCTCAATCTTGGCCAGCATCCCGCCCGTGACATCGCCCACGTCCCTGAACCTGACCGAGGCGAGCCTCCTCCTGTCAAGCTCCTCCAAAAGCCTCCCAGCCTCACCAAGCTCCTCGTAGACGCCGTCCACGTCGGTCGCGAAGACTAGCCTCTCCGCCCCGAGTCGCAGGGCCAGGTAGACCGAGATCGTGTCTCCCGAGAGGACCGTGAACCCTAGCTCCCTGTCGAAGACTACGTCGCCTGGGAGGACTGGCGTGAGGCCGGTGTCGAGGGCCGCCAGGATAGTATCAAGCTCGGCCGAGACTATTTTTCCCCGCCGCGTCTGGAAGACCGTGTAGGAGGGTATCCCGACGCACCTGAGCCCCGCCTCGGCGAGGATCTCCGTGACGGTCTGGTTAAGCCTCCGCGTCTCGATAGCAGTCTTCACAAAGCTCTCAAGCCCGGCCGGCGAGGCCCTGCCGAGCGCGGCTCTATAAGACTTGGCGACCTCGTGGACCCTCGCTCCGCCTCCGTGGACAATTATCAGCGGCCACTCGGCGAGGCCGTAGAGTGCGGCTCCAACCCTCCTCAGGGCCTCCTCCCTCACGCCGCCTCCACCCCTCTTCTCCGTCACGAGGGATCCGCCCAGCTTCAGCACCAAGGCCCTCGCCAGACCCCCTCACCCCCAACTCGCGGATGAGTCGGCCTCGAGACATGATAAAGCTAGCTCGCGGGCCGCGATTTTTATTGTGGTGATTATCGCGGTTTTTAAAATTGTCTATATTAGTTTATGTCTCGTATCTTGGATATCCGTATAGTGTTGTTTGTCAGTTTCCCCTGAATATTACCTCGTTGCCCCACAAGTCTAGCTGTATTGGTATGTTTCCGTGTTCTATGCCTAATAGGTGTTTTAGTTTAGACCTCTCCTTCTCTAAGGCTTCTATGCTTGATGGAGTGTAGTGTATTCTTTCTTGGTAGTTATTAGAGTCTTATATGTCCTTGGGTGGTGGTCCGTTATTTTCGGCCCGGTGTCTGAATGTTTATGTAACATCTCTAGCGTCGTTCTGTATGGTGGTTGGGTGAGGGCGGGACCGAAACGCCGGGGCACAAGGGTAGTGGCCGGTTATGCGTCGAGTCCGGTGGGAGGATGGTTGCCGACAGCAAGGGGAAAACCCCCAGAGCTCTATACACCGGGGGCTGCGATTTTTTAATCGCCGGAGAATTTCTCCGGCGGGCTATATTTTTATAATCCCGGTGTGTGGGGTTCCTAGACTCGCTACCGAGGCCTACAGACTAACCAACCCCTCCCCCACTCTTTCCTCTGAACTCGTCTCCAAACTATTTAAGCTTCTTCTGAGCATGGTGTATTATGGAGTTTCGTGGGCTTAGTGATTTTGAGTGGGGTGTCGTTAGGCCTTTTCTTCCTCCTAGGTCTAGGGTTGGTTGGCCTAGGGCTGATGATAGGATGGTCTTGAACGGTATACTATATGTCCTCACCACTGGCTGTAGGTGGATGGATAT
>JAVVGN010000094.1:0-6834 GCA_032249095.1 Candidatus Caldarchaeales archaeon
AATAGTATATATGAGACTTAGAGATCCTGACCCCATATCTTCGCCAGACCTCCCCGATGATCCCTTTATACGTCAACCCGCCTCTACGAAGGGCAACACCGTCACCGTACAGCTTTATCCGAAGCTCCCGCGGCAGGTATCTACCCACTATTCATCCACCTCTCCATCCGCCTTGACCTCATACGGCCTAGCTATCAACTGGAATCTCTCCACCATCCCCCTCCATCCCCATCACCTGCTCGGAGAAGAACACCGACCGGCCCCAATAATCGGGTCATCCCCAACCCCGCACTCACTAAGAGCCGGACACACAAGAGAAAGAGATAGGAATAAGGAAGGAGAGACCTAAACTAAAACGCGTAAAACATCCCAATACGGTTGGACTTGTGGGGAAACGAGGTAATATTCAGAGGAAAGGGACAGACAACACTATATGGATACCCGAGGCCAGAAGAATCATCTAGTCATTAAACTCATCTCGATCGCTGCTGTATTGTTGCTGTGTCCTTCTTTTGGTGTTCAGTCCAGGACATGAGATGAAGTAATGGCATAACTACCCCCACTTGCCAGCGTTAAACCCCTTTAACTCAATACAGATTGCGTTAAAAGAGAGACCTAAATAGTTTTGAGACGAGTTCATTAAAAAACCATTACGAGTTCACGGAACTTTATAGGACATATACCCAAAGCATTAAGCATAGGGATGTCTCAACTGCTTCTGGCCATGGCTGAAGGGCTGAAAAGTAATTTAATGAGTCCCGCAGACAACTTTTGGTGTCTGAGGGTTGGGGCGGAAAAGGAGGAAGATTATTCGTAAACCTGTGAGGGCGCCACCCAAAGTCTTCTACTGCCCCTCCTGCGGCGCCCAAGCTGTTACGGTCGTTGGGACCGTGGGGTACAGGGCCACGGTCACGTGCGGCAACTGCGGAAGATCACACGAGGTCCCATGGCTCAGGGGTTATCTGCCTGTCGACGCTTACTCGACCTGGTACGACATCGTGACCGGGAGGCTCAGCGAAGAGGCCGTGAGGAAGAAGATCGAGAGGCTCGAGGCTGTTGCCTCCGCTATCGAGGGCGAGGCCGTAGAGGCATCCGAGGCGCAAATGTCTAGCGGGGAGGCCGCGACGCCGGAGGGGTCCGAGACAGGGGAAGCATGAGCTCCCAATACTTCTTCAGGGTGGGGAGGACAGAGGGCTATCTAATAGGCCTTCTCCGGAAAAAGGGTTACGCGCACCTAACACTCTTCGACCCAGAGGTTAGGGACCCCGAGAGCCTGAAGGAGCTTGCGCGCCTCTCGGAGGAGATTGGGACGGACGGATACATGATAGGGGGCTCGACGGTCTACTCGAGAGAGATGATGGACGAGGCGATAAAGGCGGTCAAATCCGTCTCCAAGCTCCCAGTCATCATTTTCCCCAACAACGTCACCTCGGTAAGCCCCCTCGCCGACGCGATCTTCTACATGTCTCTTCTGAACTCTCTTGAGTGGTGGTTCATCCTAGGGGCCCAAATCCACGGCTCCTTCACCGTGAAAACGTACGGGCTGGAGGCTATACCGATGGGCTACATCGTCTTTAGGGGAGACACATCCGTTGCTGCTGTAGGCCGTGCCTTCCCGCTCCCTCAGGACAAGCCCGCCATCGTCGCGAGCTACGCACTCGCCGCCCAGTTCATGGGCATGAGGCTTGTCTATCTGGAAGCCGGGTCCGGCGCAGACAGCTCAATCACTCCCTCCCTCCTATCGGCCGTCAGGAAGGCCGTTGACATACCCATAATCGTGGGCGGCGGCATAAGATCGAGAGAGACCGCATACGCCCTGGTGCAGAGCGGCGCGGACATAATCGTGACTGGGACGCTGGTGGAGCAGTCCCCTGAGATGCTCAGTGACGTAATAAGGGGGGCTCGTGAGGGTGCGGCACATAGGCGTGCGGCCTGCGAGAGATACCTAGAGCACCCCGGCTAGGGCCAACCAAGGTGGCGTCTTTATAGCCGCGCCATCCCCCGGGCCTCGGAGGGCACTAGGTGGGCCGCGTGAACGATGAGTCATATGCTCGTATGATCGAGGAGGGGGTTAGGCGCGAGTGGGATCTTGCGGCCAAGTTTAGGGCGGTGTCCCAGAGCCCGACGGGTTATCCTGAGGTCAAGCTGGCGAAAGACATGGCGGAGAGAATTGAGCTCCTCGTGGGCCCGCCCGGGGTGGCTGAGCTGATACGTAATACCTCCCCGACCTCCTCGAAGGGAAAACTATCCCTCAGACTAATTGACGAGCTTTACGCCCAGGACCCTAGCCCCGACTCTAGAAGGCTTGCTCAGATACTGCGGGCAGCCCTCGCGGTTATGACGCCGCCGGGAACCACCGCTGCGCCGAACGAGGGGATAATCGACGTAAGGGTTAAAGAGAACTTGGATGGGTCGAGATACCTCGCCGTATATTATGCCGGCCCGATCCGCTCGGCCGGAGGGACAGAAATAGCGGGCTCCGTCGTCCTCGCAGACTACCTTAGGAGGGTGGCGGGGCTGTCAAACTACAAGCCGACCGAGGAGGAGGTGATGAGGTTCATCGAGGAGGTCAGGACCTATAAGAGGAAGGTCGGGAACTTCCAGTACAGCATCCCCGAGGAGGTGCTGGACTACGTCCTCAGGAGGCTGCCAATAGAGATAACGGGTATCGCGACAGACCTGGTGCCAGTCTCCTCCTTCAGACATCTTCCCCGCGTCGAGACGCCCTATCTTCGCGGAGGCGCCCTCAGGGTGGTTAACGACGGGGTGGCGGGTAGGGCGAGAAAGCTGATGCTCCTAGTCGAGTCGCTTGGGCTGAGCGGCTGGGAGTGGCTTCGCGATGTGCCGGAGATGCTGAAGAAGGCTAGGCCCGAGGCCCGTACATCGGTGGTGGAAGAGGTGGTGGGCGGGAGGCCGGTCCTCTCGTTGGGGGGAAGGTTCGGCGGCTTCAGGCTGAGGTATGGCCGCGCGCCAAACACCTCAATGGCCGCTCTGGGCATCCACCCCCATACGATGAGGCTGATGAGGGGCTACGTCGCAATAGGAACCCAGCTAAAGACAGACTACCCCGGCAAGGGGGGTGTAGCGATGGCGGTCCCGACGCTGGAGCCTCCGGTGGTTCTGCTGAACGACTCGTCGGTCCTCAGGGTCGACACGGCCGGGAAGCTCGCCGAGGCGGAGGAGAGGTTGGCTAAGATTCTGTTCAACGGCGACATCCTAGTAAGCTTCGGGGACTGCGTGGAGAACAACGTCAAGCTCTTGCCGCCGGGCTACTGTGAGGAGTACTGGATCGAGGAGGTCCTGGCCGTGAGTAATCGTTGGGATAAGCTTACGGGTGATGAGGCCGAATACGTGAAGAGGGCGTTGGACAACCCTCTGAAGTCCCCTCCGCCGGTTGAGGTTGCATGCAGAATCAGCGCCAAGCTGCGGGTACCGCTCCACCCGCTTTACATGCCCTTCTGGGACAGGTGCACAGGCCATGATATCCAGGTCCTCCGCGGGTGGCTGCGCTCCTCCCTCCCAGCCGCCTCTAGGACTCAAGACCACTTTATATTGCCTTCAAGCAGGGCAGCAAAGAAGGTTCTCGAGTTGATGCTGATAGAGCATCGCGTGAGGGACGGAAAGATACAGCTCTCAAAGAGCTGGGTCAAGTCCCTAATCTTCCTATTCAGACCCTTCGTCAACATAGACGTCTCTGGGCTCTCCCTCGAGAAGGCTGTCAACGAGCTCTCAGGCCTCCCCTTCAGAAGGCGGATGGGGACAACACTTACAGTGAGGGTGGGCAGGCCGGAGAAGGCCAAGCAGAGGCGCCTGAGACCACCCGTGCACGTCCTGTTCCCGGTGGGGATAGCGGGTGGGGCGCAGAGGGATCTGCTGAGGGCTGCCCAGCTCGGTGGACTCTCGCTGGAGCTCGCTTCACGCACCTGCACCTCATGTGGCGAGAGGACGTGGAGGGAGCGCTGCGGCCAGTGCGGCGGACACACTGTAATGGTCGCGGAGTGCCCCACCTGCGGCTCGGAGTATATCGAGCCCGAGGATAAGTATTGTCCAACATGCGGCGGCACGCTCAGGTCGGCCAAGAAGTGGGTCGTGAATCTGAAGCCTGAGATCGAGGCCGCGATGGCCGCCGCGGGCACTAGGGCCGAGACGCTGAAGGGCGTGAAGGGGCTTTCGAGCTGGGCTAAGGTGCCGGAGCCGGTTTTGAAGGGCGTGTTAAGGGCCAGCATGGGCCTCTATCTTTACAAGGACGGGACCATAAGGTTCGACTGTACCAACGCCCCCCTCACACACTTTACCCCGAGGCAGGTAGGGACAAGTGTCGAGAGACTCCTTCAGCTCGGGTACGACCGTGACGTCTACGGGAGACCACTAGTCTCGGAGGACCAAGTCCTAGAGTTGAAGCTGCAGGACATAGTCATACCGAGGCCGCTCGCGGTGCACCTATACAAGGTCTCGAGGTTCGTGGACAGCCTCCTCGCGCAGGCCGGCCTAGCAGGATACTACAACATGAGTTCTCCCGACGACGTGGTGGGCAGGCTCGTGGCGGCCCTCTCGCCACACACCCACGGAGCAGTCGTCTGCCGAGTCATAGGGATCACGGAGACTAGGGTCTTGTATGCCCATCCCATACTACACGCCGCCAAAAGGAGAGACTGCGACGGAGACGAGGACAGCGTCATGCTCCTGATGGACATGCTGGTCAACTTCAGCAGGTTCTACCTCCCCGACCGTATAGGCGGGGCGATGGACTCTCCCCTCCTCCTAACCATTAGGGTTGATCCAGCCGAGGTCGACGAGCAGGCTCACAACGTAGACATCGCGTCGCGATACCCCCTCGAGTTCTACAGGGCCTGCGAGAGCGAGGAGCCAGCCGTGAGGCTCGCCGACAGGATCCCCCTCATTAAGCACATGGTCGAGTTGGGCTCATTGCCAGCTGGGGCTGGATTGCCCCTCCACGAGGCCTTGCTACAGGGCTACGTGACGGAGTCCTCTTACACGAAGAGGGGTACAATGCTTGAGCGCGTACAGGCCCAGCTCGAGCTCTGCTCCATCCTGAGCTCCGTTGACCCCACCTTCGTGGCAGAGCGCGTCCTCGCCCACCACGTTCTCCCAGATATCTTGGGAAACCTGAGAACCTACTTCTCCCAATCCTACATCTGTAGAAGGTGCGGGAGGAGGTACAGGAGGGCCCTTCTGGGCGGTACCTGCAGGGTCTGCGGATCTGAGCTGAGCCAAACAGTCTACCGCGGCGCGGTAGAGAAATACATAGACCTGGCCTACATGCTTCTCGAGGAATACATCCAGGACCCCTATCTGAGGGAGGGCGTCATAAACGCTATAGATAACATCCGGTCTGTCTTCAGGCAGACTGAGGAGAGGTCTCCGCGGCAGCTTTCTCTGAAGAGATACTTCTAGCCTCCCGCGAGTGGGCTAGCAGCTCGCCCACCCTCTCCCCAGCCTTCTCGAACTCTTCGATCTCCTTTCTGACCGCCCTCTTAAACATGAGGGCGCCCAGAACCCCGACGACGGCCCCTATAAGGGCTGTGAGGAGGTGGAGTGGGAAGTTGACCAGTATCTCCCAGCCCAGCACATCGCCCTTCTTGTCCTCTATCACGAGGAGGAAGAGGATTGTGGGCACAATGCTAGTGGCGATCCCTAAGGCCGCTACGAGGAGGGCTATACGCGCCCTCCGGCCAAGCCCCGGCGCCGCGCCCCCGGCATCAGCCGAGTCCAAGTCAAGCCTCAACAAGGCCCCTACTACCCATCCTATATGTCTATCTTTGCTGCACCGGATAGTGTCCAGATAAGGCGTTATGTTTAAAGGCCGGTCGGTGTGTCTTGTTTGTATGGATGTTGTGTCCTTGGTCTCGAGTTGTATTATTCGTAATAAAAAAGTAGGGAGGTTAAGGTACTAGCAGTGTTGGACTATATGTTTCATGGTAGCTGTAGGAAGGTCTCCAAGGTCCTTAGCATGGGTTTGGAGCCGATAAGCAAGTCAGCAGTACACTACCTCTCCAAGAAGGTATCTAAAATCAGGGTTGCTACTTAGCCTAGGTATAGTAGGTGTATAGCTGTTGATGAGACCAAGCTATCAGTTAAAGGAGTCCACGTATATGTTTGGTCTGCTGTAGACGTTGATTCTAGGGAATTATTGGTTCTGGAGGCGTCTTATGGTAGGAGCTGCCTGAATGCCCTAGCATTCCTGAAGAAGGCCCTTAGGATGTGTACAAACAAACCACTAGTCATAGTCGATAGGGGTCCATGGTATAGGTGGGCTTTTGAGAGGCTCGGACTAGAGTATAGGCATGAGAGATTCGGTATTGGGAACAGGGTAGAGAGGATCTTCAGATACCTAAAGGAGAGGACGATGGTATTCCACCACAAGCTAAGCGCAAGAGACCACGTACAGGGAATCACGAACCTCAAGCTATTCCTAAGCCTATTCACACTATACTATCAGGCCGCGAGGACAGGGAGGTGAGCAAAAATGCTTATTTGGACACTATCTTGAAACAAACTGCTGTCTTCGGCAAGTCTCACAGCTTCACCATCGATAACCTTCATCACAAACTTCTCACCCTGCACATCAACTAGGAAGTATCGACCCGCGGCAGAACGTGTGGCGAGGCCTGGGGCAAGGGCGTGTTGTCAGGCTGTAAAGATAGGTCGAATAGGCGGGCCTCCTCTGGGCTGCACAGCCTTATCCCGAGTAACGCTCCGCGCCTCATAAGTTGCTGTCCACGGTCGCCTGCGCTCCCAGCCTATTTATGTCTCATCATTAAAATGCCTTGTGGCCTAATTCCTATGGTTCGATTTTCCCCTCTCCGTCTGGTG
>JAVVGN010000095.1:0-6814 GCA_032249095.1 Candidatus Caldarchaeales archaeon
GGAGGGGCTGGAGCTCGGCGTAGCTGATAAGAGCAGGCACTACAACACTAACCTCCACCTTTGTTAAGAGACATCTCCCTCGAATGTATGAACCCCCTAGATTAACTTCCACTGACCAGGCCCCCAAACGGGCTTCTAATGATAGTGGCGGTCATGATGGGCCACTATGTTCAGTCCTCTAGGCTTCTAGCCCCTTTTAGATCTTCGCATCGTCAACAGGCTCTGTTAACTTAAGGACAAATAATAGGAAGAGCAGTACAAACACCATAAACAGAACCATCGAGACCGTCAGCCTAGGCTTTCCAAGACTTTACCCATCTCTCCCTAGGCAAGCAGATACTTTTCCTGCTCGATTCCCACAGCCTCGACCAGTCTCTATATACCCTCCACAACCATGCTCCATCATCTTAACTTTTCCCGAGGTCGGTGCAGGCCATGTTTGCCGCGCGGTGGTACGACTTACTGGTTTGGGCCAAAACTTTTCTTGCGATCAGAAAGTCTTTAAGCGAGGTGGTCAGTGATGGAAGCGTTGATGGGGTTTTGTTTGGGCTTAGGCGGTTTGCCACTTTTGCTTGATGCGGAGACTCGTTCCATCTCCGCTGAGAACCCCACAGGCGAGAAAGGTGGCGGAGCGAAGGCTGAACCTACCCCTGACAACCCCGCTTCTGAGTTGGGACGAGGTTGGAAAGTCCGGCCATGTATCAGCTTGAAGTCTGGCGAAACAGTGACTCTGGCAGACATCAAAGGGTGCGGCATCATTCAACATATCTGGATCACTGTCGCTGAAACGGCCTATCGCGATTGCGTCTTGCGGATGCATTGGGACGGCGAGGAAACACCATCCGTCGAGGTCCCGCTGGGCGATTTCTTCTGTAACGGACATGGCCTGCGTTATGAGGTTAATGCCCTGCCAATCCTCGTTAATCCTGTCGGCGGTTTCAATTGCTACTTCCCGATGCCTTTTCGAAGGCGGGCATTAATCACCATTGAGAACCAGCGCTGGGAAGACATTCACGGCTTTTTCTACCAGATCACTTATGCCCTCGTTCCAAATATGCCCGACTCTATCGGCTACTTCCACGCTCAATGGCGCCGCTCAATGACAACTCGCGAACGGCCTGAGCATACGATTTTAGATGGAGTTAAGGGGTGCGGTCATTATGTCGGGACTTTCCTTGCTTGGACGCAGCTTTCAAATGGTTGGTGGGGCGAGGGCGAAATAAAGTTCTACATTGATGGCGACACTGAGTTCCCCACGATTTGTGGTACGGGCACAGAAGACTATGTCGGCGGGGCATGGTGCTTTGGCGGCAAAACCTATTCAACGGCTTTTCTCGGCTACCCATTCAGAAGATCTGACCCTGGCGAAGTCCCGAGACATTGCCTCTACCGCTTCCACATCTATGACCCAATCCGCTTCCGCAGCGACCTGAGGGTGACGATCCAAGCACTCGGTTGGTATCCTAACGGCAAGTTCCAACCCCTAACCGATGACGTCTCATCGGTGGCTTATTGGTACCAGGCTGAGCCACACGCTCCGTTTCCACCGCTGCCGACCGCAAAGGAAAGACGGCCCAGGTAAGTGTAGGTTGACGAAGGAACAGTTTAGGCATGCTATGCTGCGGTTCCCGCTCTGTCATAGCGTGTTCCTGAGCCCCGCCATCACCCTCCCCGCGCTCTTTATACACATGTATGGGTCCTCCGACAGGCCCTCGAGCCGAGAAAACGCTTCGTCATGCTAGATGGGGGGGTCTCTTACCCATCTAAGCGTATAGCTCCGTCCCGCTGGCTCTAGATTATCCCCGATATAGTCTTAAGCGTCTTGAGGAGTCGTACTGCTAGATATCGAAGTAGAGGTAGAACTCGTAGGGGTGAGGCCTAGCCGCGACCTGCGTGTATTCTCGTAGACCGTTCTCTATGATGGTGTCTATCAGTTCCTTCGTGAATATAGGTCGCAGGAACTCGTTGTCGGACTCAAGCTCCTCTAGCGCTTCCCTTAAACTGCCGGGAAGCTCCCTGACGCCTAGCTGCCTCCTCTTCTCTGGGGTGAGCTTGTAGATATCCTCGTCAACCGGGTCTCCCATGTCTATTTTCTTCTTGATTCCGTCGAGCCCCGCGGCCATCATCGCGGCGAAGCAGAGGTATGGGTTGCAAGAGGGGTCTGGTGTTCTGAACTCTATCCTCTTCTTGGCGGCCCCTCCAGGACCCTTATGATAGACAGGTATCCTTATGTTAGCCGACCTGTTGCTCCTGCTCCAGGCGATGAAGACGGGGGCCTCGTACCCTGGCACGAGCCTTCTATAGCTGTTCACCGTCGGGGCAACTATTGCGCATAGCGCCCTACTGTGCTCCATCAAACCTCCACCAAAGTATCTGCCGAGCTGGCTGAGCTCTGCATAATCATCGTTAGGATCATAGAAGAGGTTAGTATAGTAAGATGGCTCCAAGACCGCGTGTCCCGGATTCGACTGCCCATTATATCTCCATAGGCTCACGTGGGTGTGCATTCCTGAGGCGTTGTCCCCAAATATGGGCTTTGGCATGAAGGTGGCGATCATGCCGTTCTTGGCTGCTAGGTTCTTCACAACGAACTTGTATGTCATCACGTTGTCGCCCATGTTTGTTAGCGTATCCCTGTACATGTCTATCTCACACTGCCCGGCCGTCGCGACCTCGTGGTGATGAGCATCACATGGAATGTTGAAGTATTCTGCTAGGATCTCTACGCACTCGCTTCTAAAGATCATTAAGGTGTCGTGCGGCGGCACAGGGTAGTAGCCCTCCTTGAACCTGATTGGGTAGTTCCGGCCCCCATGACTCCACGCTGCCTCCTTAGACTCGATGCTATATGATTGTCCCCGGAACGGGTTCATGACGTCCCAAGAGACGCTGTCAAAGACGAAGAACTCGACCTCGGGCCCCCAGAAGGAGAGGTGGTAGCCAAGCTCAGCCGCATACATCTCAGCCCTCTGCGCAACGTAGCGGGGATCCTTCTCGAACCTGCCCCTACTCATCCCCCAACCTACATTACAGAGCATGCGTGCGGTCTTGACGTGGTCAGGTATCCAAGGGATAAGGCCGTATGTCGATGGGTCAGGGTATAGGACCATGTCTGATTCATGGATCTCGGCAAAGCCCCTTATCGAGGAGCCGTCAAGCTTTGGGACGCCAGACTTGAAGGCGTCTTCATCCAGGAATCGGGCGGGGATGGTTACGTGTTGTAGCCTCCCGGGAACGTCCGTGAATTGTAGATCGATGTACTTCACCCCATCCCTCTTTATCCTCTCTAGAACTTGGTCTATAGTCATTTTAATCGGCTTGAACTTTCCATCCTCGGCAACGAAGGGCATCTTTTCCTAACACCTCCCACCCACGCATGGAGCAGCGGAGAACTCGATGGTTAGGTCATCCATTTCGACTGCGTATCGAAGCGGTATCCGTCTATTTAACGGGTCTATCAAGCTTGACTGGGTTGACTCATCACTCATTTTCTTGCGGGATTATATTATGGGCCATATTTAAGTGTGATTTGTCGGCGTGGACGATATAAATATCATGATTAGACGGTCGTTCAAATCGGCGGTGTGTGTCTTAAAAATCCTAGTCATCGGGTACTGGTTTGGTGCGGAAGCCAGCCCTTACACGGGAGGCTAACAAGAGCATGAGCATGCTCTTTGATTTTGCCGCATTGTTTTTAAAGAGGTTTAGAGGGGCTACAGTCGTGCAGCGTTACGTCGGTAGGCCGGTCCATAGAAAGGAGGATCCACGTTTAGTTACGGGGCGCGGCCGTTTCATCGACGATATAGACCTGCCCGGTATGCTTTACGCAGCGTTCGTCAGGAGCCCCTATGCCCACGCAAAAATTCTGAGTATCGATGTGTCGGGGGCTTTGTCGAGCGGTGGTGTTGCGGCCTTCGTCGGAAGCGAGCTGAACAAGATGTGCGGTGGTCTCCACATAGATAGGCCGGAGAAGGGGGGAATTTTGGTGAAGCCGTTTGCCGAGGATAAGGTGAGGTTTGTCGGTGAACCGGTAGCCGTGGTCTTGGCGAGCGATCCATACCTAGCCCGGGACGCGGCAGATGCGGTTGAAGTCGAGTATGAGCCTCTGCCCCCGGTCGTCGACCCACTTGAGGCCTCCAAGCCTGGGGCGCCTACAATACACGACGAGTTTCCCGGAAACGTATGCTTCACCACGAAGAGGGTTTATGGTGATGTCAAGGCGGTCTTCGGGGAGGCTGATCGGGTGATTGATGTAGAGCTGAGGATTCAGAGGCTCATCCCGCTTGCTATGGAGTGCAGGGGGGTGATCGCCTACTATGACGAAGGGCTCGGAAACCTGAGAATATGGGCCGTAAACCAGTTCCCGTTCGACTATCGGTCCTGGACGGCTGAGGCGCTTGGCCTCCCTGAGTCGAAGATACAGATCCTCTCACCTGACATTGGGGGCGCCTTTGGCTCCAAGATCGCCCACTACCCGGAGGATCTTGCTGTCCCGCTGCTCGCTAAGCAGGTTAAGAGACCTGTGAAGTGGAGTGAGGGTAGGACCGAGAATTTCCAGGCGACGACGCATGGCAGGGGGAGTATGGCTTGGGTCCAGGCCGCGCTTAAGAATGATGGGACGCTGCTCGGGCTTAGGGCACGGATAGTGACAGACCTCGGCGCATACCCATACTTCACCACGATCCAGGTGCCTCAGGGCATTATAGGTATGTTGCCGGGCTGTTACAAGATTAGGGCGCTAGAGGCCGAGGTTACCGGCGTCTTTACGAACAAGGTGCCGACGGCAGCCTACCGCGGAGCTGGGAGGCCGGAGGCATCATACATCATAGAGAGGACGATTGAGAGAGCTGCCCGCGAGCTCGGGATAGATCCAGCTGAGATACGGAGACGCAACTTCATAAGACCCGACGAGTTTCCATACAAAACAATAACGGGCCACACATATGACTCGGGGAACTACGAGGGAGCCCTTAACAAGGCTTTAGAGCTGGTTGGGTACCGAGAGCTTCGCGAGAGGCAGAAAGAGCTGAGGAGGCAGGGGAGGCTTCTCGGCATAGGACTCTCTAGCTACATCGAGGTGTGCAACTTTGCTCCCACAACGGCCATAGTGAGTGTTGAGCGTGATGGGCGCGTCAGGGTCATATCAGGCACCTTGCCACACGGCCAGGGCGAGGGGACAGCATTCGCACAGATAGCTGCTGACATACTCGGGGTCGACATAGACAGCGTGGACGTTATCTTTGGAGATACGAGTCTGGTGGGCTGGGGTCCGGGAACCGCGGGGAGCTGGACCCTCGCTTCGGGAGGAAACGCGATACTTGCGGCGGCAAAGAGTGTTAGAGAGAGGCTCCTCCGCCTAGCAGCCCACATGCTTGAGGTGAGGGCTGAGGATCTCGAGATGGGCGACGGCCTTATCCGCGTTAAGGGAGCGCCAGACAGGGGGGTCACGATCAAAGAGGTTGCGGCGCTCGCCTACGACCCGTCTAGGCTGCCCCAGGGATTCGAGTACGGACTCACGGTCTCCACCTCCTATACACCAACCCTCACATATCCCTTCGGCACCCATGTGGCTGTTGTCGAGGTTGATAGAGAGACAGGACGTGTAGATGTGAAGAAGCTCGTCCTAGTCGACGACTGTGGGAGGGTTGTTAACCCGCTTCTCGTTGAGGGACAGATCCTGGGAGGAGCTGCCCAGGCCCTGGCCCAAGCTCTATATGAGGAGGCTGTCTATGACCAATCAGGAAACTTGCTCACGTCAAACTTCGGCGACTACCTTTTCCCGACCGCGGTCGAGATACCAGACATCGTCGTCGACAGGACCGAGACCCCCGCCCCCAACCCCATAGGAGCGAAAGGTGTGGGAGAGGCGGCGACGATCGGCCTCGCTCAAGCTGTCGCAAACGCGGTTGAGGACGCGTTGGCTCCGCTGGGAATAAGAGTAGATAAGACGCCCCTAACCCCCTTCAATGTCTGGTCCCTAGTCAACACCAACCGTCAAGGATGAGCGTATTACCGCCGTATTATTAAAAATCTTTATTAAGAAAACTTATATACCACCCGATACACTACTTAGTGGGCGCCCGGGACAGGGGAATTCCCGGCGACACTTGGAGAACCAAGTGCCGCGGGGAAATCTCCGGCACCGTGGACCCATCGGGAGACCGTGGGCAAAGGTGTTGGAGAGGACGCATGGTGGGTGTGGGGCCTAGGGGTCTAACACACCCATGCGTGGCCTCCCCGAAAGGCGCCCAAAATTTTGTTATCCAGTTCCGAAGACCTGAAGTTATAGAAGCGACGTATTATGCGTAGAAGAGGGAGAGATAAAGGGGGGAGGGGGTGGTTTTTCTCCAGCCAGACATTGGAGAAACCCAGAAGACCGAAGAGGGAGCAATCTTGGACCACGCCACTCTATTGGCGGGAGCTCTACTCAGACCGCTCCAGCCTTCTGGGTCTTTTATCCGTCAGGCTGGAGTCGGCGTGGCCTCCTGTGCCTCCATCGCTAGTCTCCTGACGTCTCTTAGAATTCTTTTCGCCACGCGTAGGATTGCCTGCCAATTATTTTTACCTCTCTGATAGTGTCCAAATAAGGCTTTAAGTACTGTCTTGGGGCGTCTATTTCTACTCGCGAGGTTGTTTCAGGAGGACATCAGCTATATAAACCCGTTATACACTATCGAGTTCACGCATAAAATAACTCGAGACGGGCCACAACATCCATAACATACAAGACACACCAACCGGCCTTTAAATATAACGCCTTATTTGGACACTATCACCTCTCTGGCGATATTCTTTATAAACTTCTAGGTATCTT
>JAVVGN010000096.1:0-6734 GCA_032249095.1 Candidatus Caldarchaeales archaeon
ACAATAGCATCAATAATCATACACCTAAGATACGGAATTTAGAGATGAGTTCAAAGTTAGAGTTATAACGCTTAAAGCGATTTTGAAAAGGGGAAAGAGAGGGGGAGGGGTTGGATTTCCCCAGCCAGACACTAGAGAGGCCCAGAAGGCCGGAAGGTGTATCGCTCGGACCACATCACCCTTATAAGAAGATTATCTCATAGGGGTGACAGGTGTATTAGGATGGCCGCTCCAGCCTTCTGGGCCTTCAATGTTATCCAGATGGTCTTTAGGACTTCTGTGAGTTCTTTTCCTCTTATTTTGTATCCATTTAGACTTATCGTTAGTCTTTCAAGGGCCTTCCTTGCTGTTCTCGACCTGTGGAAGCGTGTCTTCCTATCTCTCCTCCATAGTCCGAAGTAGTTCTTGGTGTTCTACGCCACGAAGCCCATCACGGCCTATTATTGTGAATACTGGTATAACGTCCTTATCCCATCCACCCCTACCCCTACCAGCCCTCAAACCCCTACACCTAGGCCCCCTACCTAGAAGTATTATCCTACTGTGGTTGCCCCTACCCTTCAGACCAGCATTCACATAGACCTCATCCACCTCAACATCCCCTGAGACCCTCCAATAACGCCTAACATACCTCTCCACAGCATACATTATCCTCCTGAACGATCTGTATACAGAGCCATAGCTACGCCCAACATCTATGAAGGCCCTCAGGAGGGGGACGTTAAGGCATCCAGACAGATACATTATGAACAGCCCCTCGTTAAGGGGTATCCTAGAATACTCGAAATCAGTACCGCTCTTATCGTTGAAAGTCCTTAAACAGGCCCTACACCTAATACCATCCCCAACCTATAACAGACAGAGAACTACAGTAGACACACCTAACACCATTAGACCACCTAACCTCCCTCAAAAACCTATCAGCAGAGCCCTCAGACATAAATATGGCCAGTCGGTATAGTGGAGACCGGTGGCCTAGTAGTACTCGACAAGCAGTCCAACCTCGCGAATAGAAATAGATGTCCTAAGACAGTATTTAAAACCTTATAATTCTATCCGCCACCTCGATGAGGCTGTTGACAAACCTTCTCTCGGCGAGTGTGACGGAGGCCCCTTTATCCTCTGTGAGCCTTTCACCGCTGTAGGCCGTAACAATCCAGGTCTTGGCCAGACCCAAGGCCTTTAGGAGTTGCCCTGGGTCTCCTACGTGGGCATAAATCGTTGCGTCGTTGATCATCAGCACAGGGGTCGGCTCGGTTAGGTATTTCAAGACAAAGGGCTCCAGAAGGGCCCTGTTCTTAGAGGCGAGGCTGAGCACCTCCTCCGCCGTCTTACCCACCAGCCTGGGAGGGGTCACGTCCCAACTTGTGTAGTAGCGCACCCCCTCCGGGATCTTGCCGATCTCGGAGAGCTTTCCGCCGACCCCCCATGAGCGCGAGGGAGCCATGTCGATTAAAGTAATCTCTCTAGTGTCGCAGGACTCGGCAAGACTGCTCAGAATCCTGAATAGGAGAAAACTCTTCCCCTTCCCGCTCTCGCCCAGTATCAGGGTTCGCCAGCCTAGGAGCGCCTCGACTCCGAGAATCATCATTCCTGCCTACCCACTATCCTCGACATAAGGTCTGGGACTACCCTGTCAAGGACGAGGAGAACGAGATATGCTGCCGCCGATCCGGGGATAGAGCTTGCGGCCCACCCGGACCAGAAGAGAGCCAGAGCTGCGAAAACCTCGCCCCTCCTAACCATCCCGAGAAGCTGCGGGGAGAGGGGGAAGAGCGTGGGGATGAAGGTGGCTAAAACTAGAATCGATATGGTGCCGCCTATAAACACTGTCCCCAGCGGCTCCGCGAAGGCGCAGAGGTATCGGAGCCTCGCGTTCCTAAACCTGCGGGTTAGTCGGTAGGCTAGGCCCACCGTGATGGCTCCCGGGATACCTCCGGGGTAGGCGAAGAACGTCCCTACACCGATCGCTATCCTTAGCGTGCCGACAATCAGCGGAACCATTACCCCCCAGGCAGGACCGAGCAGAACACCAGCGACAACGTTTCCGAAGTGTTGCATGGGCGCGGCCCTAGTGCCGAAGAATGGAAACCAGATATAGAGCGAGGAGATCAAGGTTAGTGTAGAGATCGCAACAACGTAGGAAATCCTCTCACTCATCCTCACCTGAGTCTTCATACCGTCTATCCTTTTCCAAGCCCCCAACTTGTCCTCCTCAACGGATTCACCTTTATTATGGCAACCTCGCCCTCGCCCCACTTATCCCTCCTCGCCCATAGAAACTTCTTGAAAAACTCCTGCGAAATACTCCTAAACTCATCCCCCATCGTAATCACCTCGGCCTCACCACTAACCAATACTGCCTTGTTGGGCTTATACTGGTCGACTAGTAGGGCGATCCTCTTGTCCCGCATCAAGTTCTTCACCTTCTTCGTCTCTAGGTCAGAGACTATGTAGAAGAACCCGTCCTTGAAAATATAGCAGACGGGGACCAAGTGGGGCGAGTTGTCCTCAGAGATTGTTGCTATCCTGCAGAGCTCGTTTGACTCCAGAAACCTCTTCTCCCTAGGAGTAAACATCTCAGCCCAGAGGAGTGGCCGCATAGCCGCGATATATTCATTACACCCCACTTGTGGCCTCTCGGACCTGTGAAGGAAGGCATAGAGCACCCTCTCCGTTGCTTTAGACAATTCTTGCGCTGGGCACGTAATACGCGTAGTCTTATATGCAGGCTGCGCCATCTATGCCCGGATTGCCCAATTCGAGCTACGACGATAGGGCGCGGGCTCTCAGGGAGGATTTCCCAATATTCAAAAGGCGAGTCTCCGGTCGGCCCCTCATATACCTCGATAACGCGGCTACAAGCCAGAAGCCCCGTCAAGTCATCGAGGCCATAAACCACTTCTACTCTAACGTCAACTCAAACGTCCATCGGGGCGTGTACGAGCTCTCAATCGTGGCCACGGAGCTGTTCGAGGATACTAGGCGAAGAATAGCGCAATTCGTGGGCGCCAAGAGCTGGAGAGAGGTAGTATTTACGAGGGGGACGACAGAGGCGATAAACTTGGTCGCCTATTCATACGCCCTGCGAAAGATCAGGAGGGGGGGCAAAATCGTGATTACTGAGATGGAGCACCACAGCAACATAGTTCCTTGGCAACTGATAAGTGGTCTGAGGGACTTGAGGGTCGAGGCGATCCCTATCAGCCCCGAGGGCTATCTCGAGATGGATAAGGCGGAGAAAATCCTCAAGGGCTGCGACCTACTCGCCTTCGTTCATGCCTCCAACGTCCTCGGAACAATTAACCCAGCGCGGGAACTTACAATGATGGCGAAAGAGCAGGGCGCCGTGGTCCTGGTGGATGGAGCCCAGAGCGTGCCCCATATGCCCATCAACTTTCAAGAAATAGGGTGCGACTTCCTCGCATTCTCAGGGCACAAGATGCTAGGACCCATGGGCTCCGGCTGCCTCATAGGCCGCGAGGAAATTCTCGACGAGATGGACCCCTTCATGGGCGGTGGAGAAATGATCAGGGAGGTCCATCTGAGCGGGTCAAAGTGGAACGAGGTTCCCTGGAAGTTTGAGGCTGGGACGCCGAGCGTCGCCGACGTGGTGGGGCTGGGCGAGGCCGTCAAGTATCTGAGTCGCCTCACGATGGAGTGGGTTAGGGGGCGCGAGGAGAGCCTCGTCGAGACCGCGATGGCGGAGCTCTCTGCTGTCCCGAAGATTAGGATAGTGGGGCCGGAGTCCCCTAAGATGAGATGCGGCCTAATATCGTTCACACTCGCGGACATCCATCCCCACGACCTCGCTGAGTATCTTGACCGTTATCACGGCATAGCGGTTAGGGCGGGACACCACTGCGCCATGCCTATTCACACAAAGCTGGGCCTAACCGCCACAACGCGCGCAAGCTTCTATATCTACAACACAAGTGACGAGGTCGCGAGTCTTGCAGAGGCCCTGAGGTCGGCTCTAAAATACTTCGGAGCCTAAATATCCACCGTAAACATTGTGGTTGTCGAGTTCATATTGATCTCTGTTAGGAGCCAGAGCTTCCTGAAGTAGGAGTTGAAGAAGTCATGCCTCGCCTCGGCGGCCACCCCCACAATTACGTCGTAAATCCCAAAGATCTCGTAGGCCTCAAGGACGTGATCGATGGTCTGGAGGAAACGGTCCCAGAGCCGTGGGGCGGCAGGCCGCCTAATCTTGATGAAGGTGTAGGCGCACTTCTTACGGCTCGTGCTTTCAGGCCTCTCAAAGTTTAGGCCGGCGCTGTTCACAATCAAGGTATTCGTGTCTACGACGCCGTTGTGGTATAGGTTGTCGAGAACTGTGTTAATCTGGGGGAGATTCTCAACCTCCACCTTAGCTATGATGTCGGCGGTCCCAAAGATAAGGTATGCCTCCTTCACGAACTGAGTCTGGCGCGTCGCCTCTAGACACTGGATCAGCTGACTCCTAGTGCCGACGGTACCCAAGATATATGCTTTCACGACCCGTACCTCGCACAGGATCCTTTTTAAGCCTTATTCATCAGTCGCATATGTGGCACGAGTCTATGTCGAGGACCGGCTCAAGGTTCTTATGAGCTATGCAAAGCACTCTTTCTCTCCGTATCCTCTGGAGCCCCCTGTTGAACCTCGCCATTACTGATAAGTGGTCCTCCCCACGGAGTATGGCTTCCACCACATCCATGGCCACTTCCTTCACCACGGGGTGCTCTGCAAGCTCCCTCATACGCCCCCGCGCCATCCTAAGATAATTGCTCACGGAAGGCTGGGTTATTCCTAGAACCTGAGCGGCCCTTTTCTGGTGAAAGCCATGCTCCCTAACTAGCAGCGTGACTATAGCCGCCCTTAAAACTGGGACTACGGCCCGCGACTCGACCTCCGAGGGAAGTATCATCAGCTGATAAGAAGCCTCGGAGACTGTATAATAAATCTTATTCCTGTTTAGCGGCGTGATTAACGAGGCTTTGACCCAAGACTACATTACTTCCCACTATGAATAGTTGAAAAATTCTTATATAGGCAAACCCGGACCAACAGGCCGAAGACCATGGCTGTAATAACTGAGGCGGCAAAAAACGAGGCAGCCTCCATACTTAGGGAAAAGCTTGTGACAAAGACAAGGAGCATCTGCCCCGAGTGCAACCAGGTCCTCCCCGCAGACGTGGTGGAAATAGACAACAAGATATACATCAAGAAGACGTGCCCCCTACACGGCGAGTTCGACGAGCTGTACTTCGGCGACGCCGCAATGTACTACAAGTTCGCGTCGTGGCTGAAGGATGGGAAGGGAACGGGAAACCCCGACGTAGAATCCGCCAAAAGCGTATGCCCCTACAACTGTGGGCTGTGCAGCTCACACCTCAGCCACACCGGCCTCGCAAACCTCGTGATCACAAATAGGTGTGACCTGCACTGCTGGTACTGCTTCTTCTACGCCGAGAAGGCGGGCTACATCTACGAGCCCACGCTCGACCAGATCAGGGAGATGGCACTCAACCTGAAGGCCGAGAGGCCCGTGCCTGGCAACTCGATTCAAATAACTGGCGGCGAGCCGACGCTCAGGGACGATCTACCCGAGATAATCCGCGTACTGAAAGAGGTTGGGGTCGACCACATACAGCTCAACACTAACGGAATCAGGCTCTCAAGAGACTTCGAGTATTTCAAGAGGATAAAGGAGGCCGGCGTGAGCAACCTCTACATGAGCTTCGACGGAGTAACACCTAGGACGAACCCGAAGAACCACTGGGAGGTCCCTGGGGTCCTAGAGAACGCCAGGAAGCTGGGCGTAGGCATAGTCCTTGTACCCACCGTGATAAAGAGCGTTAACGACCACGAGCTCGGAGACATAATCCGCTTCGGCTTCAACAACATAGATGTGGTCAGGGCCGTCAACTTCCAGCCCGTCTCGCTAACCGGAAGGATGCCGAAGAAGGAGAGGGAAAAGTACAGGATCACGATCCCCGACTGCATAATCAGGATAGAGGAGCAGACAAACGGCGAGATACCGAGGGACGCATGGTTCCCGGTCCCCGCCTGCACGCCGTTAACAAACTTCATCGAAGCCCTCACACGCTCACCAAAATACGAGCTCACCATCCACTTCGCATGTGGCGCAGGTACCTACGTATTCAAGTCGGGCAACAGGATGCTGCCAATAACCGAGTTCGTGGACGTGGAGGGACTAATCAAGTACCTACAAGACAAGGCCGAGGAGATCGAGCTTGGAAGAAGCAGGGTATGGGTCGGCCTCAAGGTCCTATCCAACATCAACAAGTTCATAAGGAAAGAGAAGCAGCCCGAGGGAATGAACCTAGCAAGAATGCTCTTCAACATAATAGTAAGACACGACTACAAGAGCGTGGGAGACTGGCACAGAAAATCGCTCTTCCTCGGGATGATGCACTTTATGGATTGTTATAATCATGACGAGGAGCGCTTGCGGCGTTGCGACATCCACTACCTGACGCCCGACGGCCGGATCATACCGTTCTGCAGCTTCAACGTTATACCGCAGTGGTACAGGGACAGGATCCAAGCGATATTCGGGATATCGATCGAGGAGTGGGAGAAGAGAACGGGACGCAAGCTCAGCGACGACTTCTATAAGAGAAAGCTACCGGTGAAGACCGCATCGACCAAGACTGCTGGGTTCGGAGGAGCTGGGGAAATCCCAGTGATTCAAGGAGGTTCTGGAAAAGCGGAAAGTTACTGCGCAT
>JAVVGN010000097.1:0-6520 GCA_032249095.1 Candidatus Caldarchaeales archaeon
AGCTCAAATAAAAGCAAAACAAAAACCCACCAACACAAAATGGATTAAGAGCGAACGGGTTTATACAGCTGAAGAGCTCCCATAGTAGCCCCGCGAGTAGAAATAGACGCCCCTTGAGAAAGTGTTTAAAGCCTTATCTGGACACTATCAGCCGTTGGCCAGCACGTAGGCGCACGGTGAGAGGTTCATGCCTTTAAGGAGCTCCGCCTGTTCTGTCTATTGATGCAGGACTACGAGGAGCTTCTGAGGAGGGTTTTGAGGATTGTGGGTGATGAGCGGAGGGCTGAGATTGAGGAGGAGGTGGAGAAAAGGATAGCCGAGGACCCGAGGCTCACGAGGCTCGGAGCCCTCTACATCGTGGCCAGCGATATGGGGGTCTTCAACGAGGCTAGGCAGGCGCCTCCTGTGGTCCCTCTGGGGAAGCTGGTCGGCGGACTAGGCTCCGTGAACGTGGAGGCGCGCGTGATAGGCCTCTCAACCCTCCGTAAGGGGCGGGCGATCTATCTGCGCATGGGGGACTCCACCGGCAAGGTATTCGCGACCGCGTGGGGCAAGGCTGCCGAGAAGCTGACAGAGCTTGGCGTGAAGGTCGGCTCCACTATACTGGTTAAGAACGCTTATACGAGAGAGAAGCCCGACGGCTCTGTGGAGCTCCACATAGGCGAACAGGCTGAGTTGGAGATAGGTGGGCACGGCCCTCCGGCCCTCGAGTCCTTCTTCAGCGAAATGACCGCTATAATAGGTTCTGGCGGGGTTCTCGACTTTAAGGCCTACATCATGGGATACTCAAACTTGAGGACCGCACGCGTTAAGGAGGAGGAGAGCGCGGTCAGGGAGATACTTCTTGGCTGGGATGGCGTGCTGGTCGAGATGGACCTGTGGAGGGAGCTGGCCGAGTCCTTCAGCCCCCTCATAGTGGGTGCGAGGGGACTTGTCGCAGGCGCCCGCTGGTCGTCAGACAAGATCACCAGCTCCGCTAGGACCAGCATCCACATCCCGGGAGGCGGAGAGAGGCTATCATTCCCCCTCCTATACGTCTCCCGCCAGCTGTCGCCTGAGGATTCCCTGGCGTCCTGTGGAAGCTGGGTCTTAAGGGCCCCGTCGAAGGACCTCAAAAGCGGCCGATCGTATCGAGTCGAGGAGTTCCACTTCGAGAAGCGTGGAAGGGCATGGATCATGGTTCCTGACGAGTATGGCGAGGCGGAGGGGGCTGTTAGCGGGCCCACGCCCCGCAGGATAGTTGACCTCGCACCCGGCATGACGGAGGTATACGTCGAGGGAGAGGTGGTCTCCAAGTCTCCAAGGACTAGCGTCGAGACAAGGAGAGGAGAGGTGGGGCTCTTAAGCTTCTGGCTGAGGGACGAGACTGCGGCGATCTTCTGCAAGGCGTGGGGGAGGGCGGCCTTCGAGGCGGACAAGATCGCCGAGGGGGATAGGGTCGCGATAGCCTTCGCGCAGGTTACGAGGAATCCCTGGGGAGAGAGGGAGCTGTCTCTTTCAGAGTCTTCTTACATTCTATCGCTCGTGGACACTCCTTGAACCCCTGGGCCTGCCGCGCCCGGAACACCCACACCTTGCTGTCTGGAGAGTAGGGTCCTGAGCGTCGACCCGATAACTATTCCTCGCCCCCGAAGTATCTCGAACGTATATACGGAGTGGTCGGCTGGAGACCACCTCATCTTCCTCACCAACAGAGTCCTTATGAGCCTTCCCTCCATGCTTGTCAGCCCCAGAACTATGACTCCCGAGGAGAGGAACTCCTCGTAGCCAAACCTGCTTAACTGGGTGGAGCCGGAGGGTATGTCGCAGGTAAGCATCGTCGTGGCGCCGATCTTCTCCTCGAGGAATATTATTATCTCGCGTATATATTCTCTGACAGCGAACTCGTCGGCGGCCCCGAAAGCCATGGCAGAGATCGGGTCAAGAACTATCCTCGAGACGTCGCCGCCCCTCGTCATCTTGATTATCGTGTCTATGTAGGCCTTGCTGTCCTTCCTATATCGGCCCAAGTCCTCCGAATAGATCCGGATCTCGAAGGGGAAGAACCTGCCCTCCCTGTAGGGTGTCCAGAAGTCCCATCCAAGCGTCATGGCGCCGTCCAACACGCCGTTGATCCGCTCGTCGAGGGAGACATACGCCACCTTCTCGCCCCTCCTAATCCCATCCATCAAGAAGTGGAGGCTCAGGATAGTCTTCCCAACCCCCGTCTCGCCGGTGACCAAATACGTCTTACCCGGTATGAGTCCACCCCCCGTGATCCTGTCGAGAGTCGGTATCCCGGTCGAAACCCGCTCGGCTGGCATTCTGCAGAGTATCGGCCTCAGGGCAATAAAAAACTTGTCGAGAGGAGAGAGAGGATTGCGTTATAGCCATAATTAAGTAATTTATTAAGAGGTTGTGTTAGGTATGCTGGATGATAGGGAAAAAGGTGGGGGGTTGGTTAGTCTATATGCCCTCGGCAGCAAGCCTAGGAACCCCAGACACCGGGATTAATTGCCCTGAGCCCGCCGGAGAATAAGCTCCGGCGATTAAAAAATGTGAGCCCCCGGTGTGTATAGCTCTGGGGCTTTTCCCCTCGCTGCCGGGGGCCTATCCCGGTGCCTGAGCAGTCACCACTAGTTGCCTGATCTTTTTCACCAGCTCCCAGCACTGTCTCCCGTTTAGCCTATTCTTGTAGTATGCCACAGATAACCTAGTGACAGCCCGATGAAGCCTACCATCATATATCCTCCAATACTCCCTTCTAGACGAGTTAATCGGCTTGTAAAGTCCTAAAAGCCTCTTCAAACCCATCAAAGGACTATTGACAAAATCAGCATACGTTAGCAGCTCTGCCAGGGCCTCCCTCCAACCAAACCATCATTTATCCCAGCCCCTCAAGAAGCACATTATAGGCCGGATACCTCTTACCAGCCTCCCCAACAATCATCCTAGCCATCTCCACCATCTACTTCTCTATGGATGAGATAGCTGGCTTCAGAACCTCCCTCTCAACATCCGACAAAGCCCTGTATTTATTTAGTAGTTGCTGATGCGTCCTCAATAGAGACCTGTGGGCCAGAATCATCCTCCTCAAGACTAGGAAGTCCTCAGTAACCCTCCTAAACCACCTCTCCTCAATACTCATCAACGCCTTTATGTCTCCCCTAGCGCTCTTCGGCAGCTTAAGCTCTCCGCGCGCCTTCTCAAGCAGCGTAAGCCCCCTGAGATAGTATACCTCTACTCCCCTCATACTCATCACCCGTTCGGATAAGACCCTCCACCAGCCCCACATATAAAGAGTAATGGCCCCAACACACGGTAACATCCCAATACAGCTGGACTTATGCGGAAACGAAGTAATATTCAGGGAAAAGGACAGACAACACTATACGGATACCCGAGGCCAGACTAACAGACGGCCAAGATCTCTCTATTAATCCCTCCCACAGAAGAGAGGGTAGTATCCAATAATGGGTTTATAATAAAAATGTGCGGTTGGGAAGCCGGGAGGGAGGGCCTTAATTTTTATTGAAGCTTCCCCCCACACGCTAGGGATGCTGTTCCCGATCAGATGCTTCAGCTGCGGCAAGCCTATCGGGCACCTTTGGGAGAAGTATAAGAAGCTCCTAGAGTCGGGGAAGAGTCCGGCCGAGGCCCTCGACTCGCTTGGTGTCAGGAGATACTGCTGCAGGAGGATGTTCATCTCACACGTCGAGACAATCGACAGCTTCATAGAATTCCATACACAGCTCAGGCAGGGTGGTATGGGTTGAGCAAGATAGAGTCTGTCCGCGGCCGCGTCGTATTCGACTCGCGGGGTGACAAGACAATCGAGGCCGAGGTGGTGATTGATGGCCGCGTCGGTAGGGCGGGAGCACCCGCGGGCAAGAGCAGGGGGAGGAGGGAGGCGGAGCCATACCCCAGGGGAGGCCCAGAAGAGGCCGCCAGAATCCTGCAGGGAGAGATTGGTAAGAAGCTGGTTGGAGTTGAGTACACGGGCTTCAGGGACCTAGACCAGCTCCTCCGAGAGATAGACGGCACCGAGAACTTCTCGAGAATAGGAGGTAACACGGCTCTCGCCGTCTCGGTGGCCGCGGCCCAGGCCTACTCCTCTGCTCAGGGGGTGCCGCTCTATAGACAGATCCTGAGGGAGACGGGGCTGGAGGCTGGCCTACCCCTGCCCCTGGGCAACGCGCTTGGCGGCGGGAAACATGCAGGTGCCGGCGCACCGGAGATACAGGAATTCCTCGTGATTCCTCTCGGAGCGCGGAACATCTTCCAAGCAATCGAGGCCAACATAAGGGTGCATAAGAGGCTTGGCTCGATACTTGCTAAGAGTGTGGCAGGCTACCCGCTCGGCAAGGGCGACGAGGGCGGATACGCACCCCCAATCTCGGTTGAGGCGGCTCTCGAGTGTGTGAGGGAGGCCGCCGAATCGGTCTCGGACGAGATGGGCATACGTATAGGTGTAGGGCTGGACGTCGCCGCCGGAAGCATCTATAACGAGGAGACTCGGAGATATGAGATCAAGAGTCAGGGTCTATATTTATCCAGAGACGGCTTTCTAAGCTACCTGGCCGAGCTATGCGACAGAGCCAGCCTAGTCTACGTGGAAGACCCCTTCGTCGAGGACGACCCGGACTCCTTCGCGGCCCTCCGAGAACAACTGCCCAACACCCTCATATGTGGGGACGACCTAGTGGTCACCCGACACAGCTTGATAGATGAGTACGCAGAAAAAGGGGCGATCAACGCGGCGATCATCAAGCCGAATCAGGTCGGAACGCTCTATCTGACCTGGCTGGCGGCTCGGTCGTGCCTGAGCCGAGGCGTCGTGCCAGTCGCATCACACAGGTCCGGAGAGACGACCGACGCTTACCTGTCTCATGTAGCCGTGGGGATGGGGTGCAGAGTTATTAAGTCGGGTATAATGGGTGGTGAGAGGTTGGCGAAGGCCAACGAGCTGATTAGGATAGGGGAGGAAATCGGTGCGGAGTCCCTGAGGAGGGTGATCTAGCCTTGGAGTCTGAGAGCCATCTCACCCCAGACGTAGAGCTTCAGGAGCTGCTGGTGAAAAGCAGCGTCCACATAGGCGCAAAGGTGAAGGTCGCCGACATGGCCAGATTCATCTATAGACAGAGGCCCGACGGAGTCTACCTCTTCGAGGTGAAGAAGATTCTTGAGAGGCTTAACACAGCCGCCCGCTTCATGGCCCTTTTTGAGCCCTCTAAGATCCTAGTAGTCTCTACACACGTGTATGGGATAAGGGCCGTGCAGAGGTTCTGCGAGGTGACTGGATGCATACCTATCACGGGGAAGATCCCTGCTGGAATACTCACAAACAGGACCCTGAAATACTATATCGAGCCGAACCTAGTGCTCGTGTCCGACCCACGGTACGATCTCCAGGCAGTAATAGAGGCCTCGATAGCCAGAAAGCCCGTCATAGCCATGTGCAGCACCGACAATGTCTGTAGAGACATCGACCTGATAATCCCCATGAACAACAGGGGTAGAACTTCCCTACCGTTCGGCTTCTGGTACCTAGCTAGGCGCTACCTAATAGAGAGAGGGGAGGCGACCCCCGAGCTTCTATCCTCACTCACGATAGAGCAGTTCACGGCCCAGCCCGCGGTCGAGGAAGAGATACAGTAGGGTGCGAAAGAAATAAGCCGGCCCTTGTGGAGACACTCACAGAGCAGTAGGGGTCTGGCACCATGAACGGAGTCACAGGAGGCCCGGATGATTTTACGAGGGATACTCTGGAGCTCGTCGAGAGGATATGTGCTTCTCTGGGGGAGTCTCTTAGGGAGCCGCTCCTCAAGATTTCTGAGAAGCTGATCGGGCTCCATGAGCGCGGCCTAGTGAAGATCAACCATTCCGTGATGGAGGTCGTCTGCGCTGCACACCTCATCAGGCTTGGATACGTGGTTGACGTGGAGAGATATTTGGGGGACAATCTTGTATGCGATGTTTACGGTGAGAGGGCCGGTGGAGGACACATAGTCGAGATCGAGACGGGCTTCGCTCCGCCGGAGAACGCTCTCGACCCGCAGAGGTATCTGATGGCGAGGGTGGTCAGCAAGGTGGCCCGCTACAGCAAATTCTCTGACAAATTCAGTCTAGCAACGCCGAGATACAACATCCTCGAGATACCCGAGCCCCTGATCAAGCCTCCTAGGAGTAGGACGTCGCAGGAGATAAGGTTGCTAAAATCCATGTGCGATATCTACTACAAGCGCCCACCAATACAGGAGGAGGAGATCCGCAACTCCAGAATACACTCAGTAATCATTCTGAGCATAGACGACCTATCCATGGTCGAGGTCCCGCCCGAAATCTATTACGAGAAGATACTAAAGCAGGTCTTCGCATGGAATTCACCTTCAAGCCCATGCTTCTGGTCTCGGGTATCCGTATAGTGTTGTTTGTCCTTTTCCCCTGAATATTACCTCGTTTCCCCATAAGTCCGACCGTATTGGGATGTTTTACGTGTTTTAGTTTAGGTCTCTCCTTCCTTATTCCTATCTCTTTCTCT
>JAVVGN010000098.1:0-6448 GCA_032249095.1 Candidatus Caldarchaeales archaeon
ATCCGGGCACTATCTTTGATATAATGTCCAAATGAGCATTTTTGCTCATCTCCCGATAGTGTCCAAATAAGGGACTAATACTGCCCAGAGAAGTCTACCACACATTATCAAGCATTAAGGGCTTAGAGAGGGAGATAGGCGTCATCAAGAAGGAGAAATCTAAACTAAAACACACACTAGGCATAGAACACGGAAACATACCGATACAACTGGACTTGTGGGGGAACGAGGTAATATTCAGGGGAAAGGGACAGACAACACTATACGGATACCCAAGACCAGACTAAACCCACCTACTTCCCATAAATATATCTCTCAACTGATGATCTTTGATTTATGCCGCTGAGTGGGCTTGAGACGGTCTCAGCTTCTCCTCGATGTAGAGTTCGACGATCTTTCTCGCCACAACTGTTTTTCTTGTCTTGGGTATGTGCGTGACCCTGCCAGACCTGCTTATGACCGTCACCTCGTTGTAGTCTGACGCGAAGCCTATGTCGGGTCTCGAGACGTCGTTCACCACCAGCATGATTGGCTTAATTCCCTCGTATTCCGCGTAGATCTTCCGCGGGTCATGATTTAGTCCATAGACCGCTTTGAATGGTATGATCTCGAGAGTCGGTATCTTTTCCTTGACTTCGTTTATCACCTTAGGGGTAGCGACGAGTTCGAGGCTGAGCCTTGTGTGGACCGCGCTCTCAAACTTTCCCACCATGCCGCTTGATGGCCGGTAGTCCGAGACTGCGGCGGTCGAGAAGAAGGCCTCAGCCCCCTCGGACTCCTCCAGAACCTTCTCCAGCATCTCAGCTGCTGTCGTGACGCGGCTTACCTTCACGCCCCTGGGGGCCTCGAGAGAAGTTGGGCCCAAAACCAGCGAGACGTCTCCTCCCATCATTTTCAGGGCTCTCGTTAGTTCTATCCCCATCCGGCCCGAGCTGGCATTTGTTATGAATCTAACAGAGTCGATATGCTCCCTCGTTGGGCCCGCGCTGACAACGAAGCGCCTGCCGGCGAGAGGTTTGGGGGCCAGCCTATAGATCACTTCATCCAGTATCCATTCGGGCGGCGGTATCTTCGCCTTCTGCTCCTCGAGCAGGGGCTCCACGATGGATACGCCCATTCCTCTCAACCTCGATAGGGCCTCCTCGACCGCAGGGTTGCTCATCATCGAGCCGTGCATGACGGGGCAGAGTACGACTGGTATTCCAGCCCCCAGCGCGGCGGAGACCACTAGCGTGACGCTCGTGTCGGAGACGCCGTGGCTGACCTTTGCTATGGTGTTGGCGCTTGCCGGAGCCACAAGCACTAGGTCCACTCGGTCTTTACCCTCCGTGAACTCGATGTGCTCCGTCCTGCCGCCGATCACGGTCAAGGGTTTCTGCCCCGTTGCCCACTCCATTATCTTTGGGCTGAGGAGGCGCGCCGCATCAGGGCTCATGACTGGGAAGACGTCTGCCCCGTGCCTGACGAGTGATCTGGCGATGTCCGGAGCCTTGTAGACTGATACGCTGCCAGTTATGCAGTGGGCTATCCTCTTGCCGGCAAGCTCATCTCCCCACGTACCCTTAATCTCTAGGCCCACGCCTGATGACACCCCCACCCAGCGATTGCAACACGGAGAATAATATCTTATCCATTCGACGCCGTTATCTCTTCACGGTTCTTAGGAAGTTTTCGAGTATTTTATGGCCTTCCTCCGTCATTACCGACTCGGGGTGGAACTGAACACCGTAGAGAGGGTATCGCTTATGCTCGATGCCCATAATCTCGGAGTCGTCCAAAGCCACGGCTGTTACTTCGAGACCCTCCGGGAGCGGCGGCTTAGCTGTGAGTGAGTGGTACCTAGCCACGCGAAGCGGGTTCTTGACACCTTCGAAGATCCCAGCGCCGCTGTGGCTGATGAGGCTCGTTTTGCCATGCATAAGTCTTGACGCCCTGTCTACCCTGCCGCCGAGGACGTGGACGATCCCCTGGTGTCCCAAGCATACGCCGAGAAGGGGCTTAGTCCTCCCCAGCCTCAAAATGAGTTCTCCCGAGACGCCGAAGAGCCGTTTATCAGCTGGGTGGCCGGGGCCTGGGGATATGACTATTGCGTCTGGGTCAAGACGCTCAGCCTCCTCGAGTGTGAGCCTGTTGTTGCGGTAGACTATGGGCTGGACCCCCAGCTCGCCGAGATACTGCACGAGGTTATAGACGAACGAGTCTAGGTTATCAACAACGAGAACCCTAAGCAGGCCGGCTCACCTCCTCAGCGCTGCAAGCAGGGCAGCGGCCTTGTGCTCCGTCTCGAACCACTCCCCCTGAGGAGTGCTGTCCGCAACTATCCCCGCACCCACCTGTATGCTCGCCTCCCTCTCGCTGTGTCCCAGCAGAGTTCTTATTGTTATCGCGAAGTCGGCGCTCCCGTTGAAGGAGAGGTAGCCCACGCAGCCGGCGTATGGCCCCCTCCTCTCCGGCTCCAGCTCATCAATAATCTCGATGGCCCGCAGCTTTGGCGCCCCCGAGACTGTTCCAGCCGGAAAAGTGGCCTCTAGCGCGTCTATGGAGTCAAGCCCAAGCTTCAGCTCTCCCGAGACATGTGAAACTAGGTGCTGCACGTGGCTGTATCGGTTTACTTCCATGAGAGACTCAACCCTGACTGTACCAAACCTGCATATCCTGCCCAGATCGTTCCTAGCCAGGTCTACTAGCATCACGTGTTCGGCTAGGTCTTTCTCGTCGCTGAGCAGCTCGGCCTTGAGCTTCTCGTCAAGCTCCGGGTCTCCTTTGAGGGGTCTCGTGCCTGCTATTGGGAAGGTCTCCACCCTCGAGCCCTCAACCCTCACAAGCATCTCAGGGCTAGACCCGACAATCCATCGGTCACCATACCTCAGGCAATACATGTATGGGGAGGGGTTAACCTCCCTAAGCCTCCGATAGAACTCCACATAGCTACCCTCAACATCTAGGTCTATTCTTCGAGACAGGACGACCTGTATCGCCTCTCCAGCCGCGATATACTCCTTCGCCCTAAGCACCATGGACTCAAACTCCTCTCTCACGGTGATGGGCCTCACAGCCTTCCCCCTGAGAGGCTCTCCCTGTGGGGCATCACGGCAGGCCGTCTTTAGCTCCTCCACCAGGCCGTCGGGATCTGTCCCGAATATGTAGGCCTCATTCATCCTGTGGTCAAAGATCACGCCTCTGTCGTAGACGCCAAACTGCATCTCGGGAAACGGGCCTGAGGGCTTGTCCCTGAAGGTGATGTCTTCCCAGAACCTGACGGACTCAAAGGAGATGTAGCCCACGGCGCCGCCGAGGAACCTGAACCTTGTGTCGACTATCTTTGCTCCAAGAACCACCTCCCTCAAGACCTCAAGTGGATTAGCCTCCTGCAGGACAGCGCGCCCCGAGTCCCGCCCCCAAACCTCGACCACGCCGTCACTTGCCGTGATCTTGGCTAGGGGGTCCCAGCCAAGAAACGAGAACTCTGCGAGCTTCCTAGGACCAGACACCGACTCCAGCAGATAGACCCAGTCCGAGCGGCCCACAAGAGCGTTGAACAGCTCACATGGTTGAAGCGACGGCTTGAGACGCTCAACCCTAAGATCTAGTCCGCGAAGCTCTATAAGTCCGCCAAACTAAACCGCCTCTCAAACCTCGCTCAAGGAAAAAGGTGGTCAGGAATATTAAGATTGCTTAAGGGGCGGCGCCTCAAACTCAGGTTTAATAAACTGCGGGCGGGGACAACACTTGGGCTATGAGTAGGCCAGCTGAGCTGGGATCGATCAAGGAGGGTAGCAACATTGTCATCGAGGGCGAGCCGTGCAGGGTGGTTGAGATCGAGAAGTCTAAGACAGGGAAGCATGGGTCGGCTAAGGTCCGTGTAGTCGCGATAGGCATCTTCGACGGGGTCAAGCGAGCGATCGTTGGCCCTTCAGACCAGAGGGTTGAGGTCCCTATTGTGGAGAAGAGAGTTGGCCAGATAGTATCCGTAGGCGAGACCGTCAGCGTAATGGATAGGGACACCCTAGAAATCGTCGAGCTACCGCTTCCTGCGGACGAAAACCTGAGGGCCCGGCTCGAGCCGGGAGCGGTTGCCGAGTACTGGATAATCCTCGGTAGGCGTATGATAAATCAGGCAAGAAGAGAGTAGTATGCGTTTTGTATGTGTTTTTGTCAGCATATTATTTAGCCCTTTCTTTAGCGATAGTGGTAGTGTCCGGATAAGGGGTCCATATGTCTATGGAGTTTATATGTCTATGAGAGGTTTCATAACCGCCCCGGTCGGGAAAAAGCAGACCCCAAACAGTATTTAAATCCTTATCCGGACAATAGCGCTATCGCGGTAGTGTCCAAATAACGGGTTTATATAGTTGAGGGCCTCCCATAGTAGTCTCGCGAGTTGAGATAGTTGCCCCTAGAGGGTATTAAAGCCTTATTTGGACACCATCGTCGCTGCGGCCTTCTCGTTCGCGGTGCTAAACCTGGGCCTCTTCACGACCCAGAAGAGCGGTGAGGTCGTGCAGGCCGGCATCGACGATCGAGACGGTCGGATCGGTAATCGCTAGGAGTGACCTCGACGGCGGAACTAGGAAGGTAGCCAACGTAACCGTCTTCTTCAAGGTAGCGGTTGGAAAGCGGCCTATCGATCTGAGAGTCGGCTCCCTAGTCGTCACCTACCATGATGGCAGAACAAGTATCCAGAACGTCTACACAGCTAATGCCACCGGCTCCGTGATCTCCTTCACGTCGCCGGGTGTTATATTGAAGCAGATCGTGGACGACGGCGACCACCTGATCGAGTTCGGCGAGCTCTGCTCAATAACGGTCGGGATCGAGGAGATGGCAGACCTTCAGCCCACTGAGGTGTTGACGATCCAGCTGAAGCCTGTGGTAGGCTCGGCCCTGAAGGTCGAGAGTCGGCTGCCGCCCTCATTCGACCCCGTGATGGACCTCGCGTAGAGGGCTAAGCTGGGCAGGGTTTCACCCCCAACTTCCCCCCTTTTTTTTCACGCTCCCTCCTGAACCACTCTACATACCTCTTTACGATCTCTCTTAACGAGGTCTCGGGACTCCATCCCAGCCGCGCCCTTGCCTTTGTTATGTCGGCAAAGCTCGTGAGGGGTTCTCGTGGTAAAAGGGGCTGCCTCTCAGGCTCGATGTCGTTTCCCATCTCCTCCACGACAATCCGAGCCAGCTCCTCGACGCTCCTAGGCTCTCCGCTTCCCACGTTGATTACCTCGTATTCAGGGCGGGCCTTGAGGGAGGCGACGGTAATCTTGGCAGCGTCCTCGACGTAGATGAAGTCGCGCGAGGCAGGGACGAATCCTCCGTCTCTCCAGACCCCTCTGACTATCGGGGGCCTACCCGCAGCCAGCCGACTCACGAACTCGCTCAAGACATTATGGCCCCCCTCCCCGAGGATGTTGAAATATCTCAAGACGAAGCCGCGGACCCCGTAGACACGATAATACGCCTCGCCAAGCATCTCGCAGGTGAGCTTGCTTACGCCATAAGGATTGATAGGCTTTACAGCCCCATCCTCCCGGTGGGGCGGCGTCAGATCTCCGTATACCGCGGCGCTGGAGGCTAGCACAACAAGCCCTATCCCGAGCCTCCGCGCAGCCTCCAGGACGTTCATATGTATCCTGATGTTATCGTAGAGATACGTGTGCGGCTTCACTACCGACTCAGGGGCGCTTGTGAGGGCGGCTAGATTCACAACCGTATCGACGCCCCGCATGAAGGAGTAGACCGAGCCGAACTCTCTCGCATCGGCCGCAACATACTCAGCGCCGGAGACCCGGTCACCCTCGGGGGGGATAACCAGATCTAGAACCCTGACTCCCTCACCGGTCTCGATCAGGCGCCGCACCACTCGCCGACCGAGGAAGCCAGCGCCACCCAGGACCAGGACCGTCAATATCCTAACCATATTCTCGAGCCCCACGACTTGAATACCTATATCTTTGTGCAAGAGGCTGTAAATCCTTATAAGAAACACCTACTCCTACTTCTTACTGGGCCAGGGCTCTAGGCGGCGGCACCACCGAGGCAGGTGGACCCACCTTCGCGATGGGGTGGTGCTCTCCGGCTCTGGCTATAGGGGTGAAGGCCTGAGGGAGTTGGGAAGGATCCTCAGGCCTAATGTGGGTTGTTCCGTGGAGTTCCCCGCCAAGTGTTGGCCGGACTCCGGTTGATCCTGCCGGACCCCACTGCTCTCGGGGTAAGGCTAAGCCATGCAAGTCGGAGGTCTCCGGGAATCCGGGGGCCTGGCGTACGGCTGAGTAACGCGTGGCTAACCTGCCCTGCGGAGGAGGACAACCCCGGGAAACTGGGGATAAACCTCCATAGGCGAGTGGCTCTGGAACGACCATTCGCCCAAATCCCTGCATGGGGATCCTCCATGCAGGGGCCGCAGGATGGGGCTGCGTCCTATCAGGTAGTTGGTGGGGTAACGGCCCACCAA
>JAVVGN010000099.1:0-6359 GCA_032249095.1 Candidatus Caldarchaeales archaeon
GGAGGGGCTGGAGCTCGGCGTAGCTGATAAGAGCAGGCACTACAACACTAACCTCACGAATGTCCTCGAGATCGAGGCAATGCTTGAGGTCTGCGAGGTGATAGGGGTCGCGGCCCTGAACAGGAAGGAGAGCAGGGGCGCACACGCCCGCGTCGACTACCCACAGAGGGACGACGCCAACTGGCTGAGGCACACCCTCGTCTACAGGGCCGCCGAGGGCCTCGAGATAAGCTACAGAGACGTCGCCATCACCACGTACAGGCCAGTCGAGAGGCAGTACTAGCTTAGCTCCCACCTGACTGGGATGAAGCGGGGCCTCTTCAGCGAGTCCCTAGGCGGAGACCCCACGATCGCCACCTTGTATCCGCAGTCAGGGCACCTGTTACCCTTCCCCAGCCTCCACTCGACTATGTCGAACCCGTACCTCCGGACCACGACTCCTCCGCAGCCGGGGCAGTAGGTGTGCTCGTAGGGGTGGCCAGGCACGTTCCCGATATAGACGTACCTCATCCCCTCCTCCCTAGCCATCCTGTAGTGGGCCTCCAAGGTCTCGACGGGTGTCCAGGGTAGGTGCATGAGCTTGTAGTCGGGGTGGAAGCGGAGGAAGTGTATAGGCGTATCTGGTCCTAGGTTGTCGTGAACCCACCTCACCAGCCTCCTCCCCTCCTCAAGGTTGTCGCCAATCTCCGGGACAACGAGGTCCGTGATCTCGATGTGGATCTTCGTCTTATCCCTGATCTCTAGGAGCGTCTGATAGATGGGCTCGGCGTCGGGTATACCCACGTATTTCCTTACGAAGTTCCTCTCACCGTTGCCCTTGAAGTCGACGGTGGCGGCGTCGAGGAAGGTCCCGGCCATCTTCACGGCCTCGGGCGTCCAGTATCCGTTGGTGACGAAGATGTTGAAGAGGCCCCTCCTCCTAGCCTCAGCGCCAACATCCCTCGCGAACTCCATGAATATTGTCGGCTCGTTGTATGTGTATGCTATGCCGTGGGAGCCGTATCTCAGCGCGTGCTCCACAACCATCTCCGGTGTAACCTCCAGCCCCTCCACCTTCCTCCTCTGGCTGATGTCAAAGTTCTGGCAATACGCGCAGATCCAGTTGCAGCCGGTAGTGGCGACGCTGAAGATCTTCGTCCCGGGCATGTAGTGGGTGACCGGCTTCTTCTCGATGGGGTCCACGTGGCTAGCTATCACTCTGCCGTAGACGTAGAGGTAGAGTCTTCCTCCATGTGCCCCCCTGACGCCGCAGAACCCGACCTGGCCCTCCGAGAGGAGGCAGTAGCGCGCGCAGGCCGTGCAACGAACCCTGCCGTGCGCCTCTGTCCAGAGCTCAGCCACGCGGCCGGGGATAGGTACGGACAAGGGACTTTCCTAACCCTCATCTATTCGCCGATGCTCTTAAGTCTATCCGGACGACAAGCCCCCTAGCCCTACCGTTTAGCCAGCCGCACGAAGTTTGAGAGGATCTTCCTGCCGGTCTGCCCGGACTTCTCGGGGTGGAACTGTGTCCCATAAACGTGCTCCCTGCCCACGACTGAGGGGAACTGGTCGCCGTTATAGTCGGTGAGGGCGAGGACTATCGCCTCGTCTAGGGGGCGCGGCGCGTAGGAGTGCATGAAGTAGACCCACTCGCCAGCCTCGACGCCCTCGAGTATTGGGAGATACTTGAGGGGTATCAGGGTGTTCCAGCCCATGTGGGGGATCTTGCCGCGCGAACGGAGGAGGGTGACCCTGCCCCCGTATATGCCGAGGCCACGTCCAGGGCCCTCCTCGCTCTCCTCGAAGAGGACCTGCATTCCGAGGCAGATCCCGAGGTATGGTCTCCCGCTCTTGATATAGTCTAGCAGTTCCTCCTTCAGGCCCTCTATCCGGCTTGCAGCCTCGCTGAAGTTCCCCACCCCGGGGAAGATTACCGCGTCCATCTCGCGATGTGGTCTCGGCTCGACAAGGGGCTCGACGCCGAGCCTCGCCACCGCTGCCCTGATGCTGAAGAGGTTGCTGAGCCCCAGGTCGAGTATCCCTATCCTCAACTAGATCACGCCCTTCGAGCTCGGCGGCCCCCTCCTCCTAGGGTCCTGTGTCCAGGCGTTCCTGAATGCTACTGCGAGGGCTTTGAAGGCCGCCTCGACCCTGTGGTGATCGTTGACACCGTAGCGGACGTTCACATGTATTACGGCTGGGATCGAGTGGGCGAGGGAGTGTAGGAAGTGCTCTATATCTTCGGTGGACATGTCCTCAACCCTCTCGCCCCTCAGGCCGAGGGAGAGGTTGGCATAGGGCCTCCTGACCAAGTCTACCGAGGCCTCGGCGAGCGCCTCGTCCATCGGGACTAGGGCATAGCCGAATCTTGCGAGTCCCTCTCGGCCTCCTAGCGCCCTTCCAAGCGCCTCCCCGAGGCATATAGCCAAGTCCTCGACCCCGTGGTGCTTGAGGTCCCACTCGGCGCTGACGGAGAGGTCTGCGAGGCTATGGTAGGCCAGCAGGCCAAGCATATGGTCTAGGAATCTTATGCCTGTCGTGCCCTCCATCCTGCCCTCACCATCGAGCCTGACAGAGACCTTTATCTTGGTCTCATCAGTCTCCCGCTCAACCTCAGCCTCACGCCGCATCAAGCCTACCTGAACACCTCTAGGACCCTCAAAACGGAGTCTGGCGACGATACTATGGCGTCTGAGCGGAGTGAGAGGAAGAAGTCTCTCGCCCTCTCCCGGTCTGGTGCGAGTCCGTAGACGGCCATGAAGAGCGTCTTGACCCCATATCTCTCGGCCCCCCTGGCCATGAAGAGGTCCTCCGCAGAGTTGCCGGCATAAAGGCTGCATGAGGAGCCCCCAGCCCCCTCCACCGCCTTCACTATGCCGTAGGGGCTGGGCTTCTTCACCACCTCACCAACCCTCCTCTGCTCATCTGCGAGGAAGACGCAGGCGTTGCGGTTGAAGAACCGCATGAGGTCTCCTAAGACTATCTCAGTCGAGATCCTGTCCCTACCGCTCACAATGCCTAGGCGCTGACCAAGCATCTCGGAGAGCCTTTCCAAAGTCTCCCGCCTAATGTTTATCTTCTCGTTGAGATATAGGCCCGGGCCTAGGTCGAAGTAGGGCCCCCTCCCGAAAATCCGCCTGACGTTCTCCGGACCATAATAGAGGTCGGAGAACACGGTCTCCAAGAGTCCCTCACCGTAACGCCCCGGCTTACCTATCGCCCTCTCGAAGGCCTCGAAGGAGTCCTTAAGCCCCGCCTCTTCCGCTATCTCCCCCATCACGCGGGCAAGGTCCTCGACGCTCAGGACCTGTCTGCGTGTAGACTTCATCGCCAGCGCAACAACCCTCTCGAGGGGCGGAGGGCTGATATCCGTGACGCGCTTGAGGTAGCCGCTCCTCTGGGAGACCCGGCTGCTGAGCCTGGTAAGCAGGTCCCTCGGGTTCTCACCCGTCTTAGGCTCTCCGTCCAGATCAAGCATCAGGTCTGCCGTTGCGCGGTCGAGTCCGGCGAAGATCCAGAGCGAGAGTATGTAGGCGGTGTCTGTGTCGTTGTTGAAGCCTCCCGTGGACCTGAGGAGGTAGATGTTCTCGCGGCCGACCAGGCCCTCCCCTATCTCGACATTCAGGAGCCTACTGAAGAGGAACTCGATCGTCTTGACTATCGCCCTGTCATAGGACTCGCGCGTGTCTATCAGAACTCCGTCGCAGTCGAAGAGCACTGTGTCCACGCTTCCAAAGAGGCGTCTCGACTGCTTTAGGATGAGGGCTCCAGCGTCGTCAGGCACCTCGACGTATTCAGCCGACTCCATAGCCAGCCGCCCTCCTAAGAGCTTCAAGATGGATTGGGAGACCCTCGGCCTCAACGAGGGGCCCGACCCTCCTCAAAGCCTCCCTCACCGAGCCCCTCAGAGGTCTAACATAGGGCACGAGCCTCACATAGTCGAGAACCGTGAGCCCCCCTCTAAGCCTCGCGGCACCTCCAGTGGGGAGGACATGACTTGGGCCGGCGAAGTAGTCTAAATAGACGCTCGAGGCGTGGGCTCCATAGCTCACGACCCCCGCGGACGAGAAGAGCCGAAGAGACTTGGGGCCGATCTTGGCGTAGATCAAGAGGTGCTCAGGGGCCACCCTGTTCGCGAAGAGGGCCGCGGCCTCTAGGCTGTCAGCGATGCAGAGATAGCCCCTCTCACTTATCGACTTTTTAGCGGGCGAGTCCTCCGGCAACTCCATGACGACCCTCGACACTGCTTGGAGTAGCTTCTCGCCGGCCTCCTCACCCAGCGCGACTGCTCCCACCAGGGTGTCGGGGCTGTGCTCGGCTTGGGCCGCCAGCTCGTATCCCAGCTGCCTGAACGGTGATTCCGAGTCCACGACCAGGAGGAGCTCGGTCGGGCCCGCGGGGAAGTCCGTGCCCACGTCTCCTCCGACTAGACGCTTCGCCTCCTGGACATACGCGTTTCCAGGACCAAGGATCTTGGAGACGGGCCTAACACTCTCAGTCCCATAGGCTAGAGCCGCCACAGCCTGAGCCCCACCAGCCCACACAACCTCGCCGAATCCTGCTGCATAGGCTGCGGCTAGGACAATCTCTCGGTCGCGATCACTCCTCCGAGGCGGCGTCGCTAGGACAAGCCTCTCCACGCCCGCGACGCTGCCGGGGACGCCCAGCATGAGGACTGTGCTTGGGTAAGAGGCGTGCCCGCCTGGGGCGTAGCAGCCCACCGAATCGAGGGGGGCGGGTCTGAGCCACACCCTGCATCCCCCCAGACTGGCCCTAAGGTTGAGTCGCCCCAGTAGGCCTCTCTCATACCTCTCGATCCTCCGCCTCAGAGCCAGTAGTGCCTCCCGCATCGGGTCGCTGAGCCCCTCGAAGGCCTCCCGCGCCTCCTGCCTAGAGGAGACCAGCTCACCCCTAGCCAGCCTAACACCATCAAGCTCCTCGGCGAGCCTGAGTAGTGAGGCGTCCCCACCCCTCCTCACACTCTCCAATATCTCTCTCACCCTCTCCCGCAGCTCGGGAGGACGCGCCGAAGCCCTCCTAACCTCCTCCGCTACAGCCTCGGCGTTACTCCGGCTTATGCTTGTCACTATCACGGCCAATCTCCTCGAGCGGAAGTAGGAGCTGTGGCTCGTGGGCTACGAGTCCCTGCGCAAGCTTCCTGATCTTCGGCAGGATCCTGTGGAGCTCGGTCTTCTCGATAACCGTGTTGACTGCGTACCACCCCGTGGCCGAAAGCCTGTTTATGGTTGGCGACTTCAGCGCCGGCAAAGTTGAGAGGAGCTCCCCAAGGTTCTCCTCCCTAACATTGAGGAATATGTGGAGCCTCTTGCCGGACTCAATCACGCCACTAAGCATCGTCAGTATGTCGAGTATCTTCTCCCTCTTCCAGTCATCGGCCATGGCGCGAGGATTGGCGACGAGCAGTGCGGAGCTCTCCAGGATCTCCTCAACTATCGCCAAGTTGTTCTGCTCCAGCGTCCTCCCAGTCTCGGTGTTGTCGACTATGGCGTCGGCGGCCAGGGGCGGCTTTGCCTCGGTCGCTCCGAACGAGAGCAGTATGGAGACATCTGGGTTCTCACCCTGCCTAAACCAGGGCGTGATCACGGTGGGCGGAGTGTCGCCGTAGCGCTTCCTATAGTAGCTCGCGTCCATAAGGAGTCTCTTGGTTATGTTGAGGTACTCGGTGGCTATCCTGACCCGCCCTGCCTCCCTCAGCCTCCTCTCGAGGAAATCGTCTATACTCCTGTACATCGCGTCCCTCGGAGCGGCGAACACAAGCTTGACCCTTCCGAACTCGAGGTCCCTAAGGATCTCGACCCTCGCGCCAGTCTCGCGGATCCAGTCAAGCCCCGTTATCCCCAAGTCGTAGAGGCCCTCCGCGATGTAGACAGGTATCTCTTGGGGCCGGAGGATCCACAAGTCTATCTCGCTGTCGCTTATGCTGGGGTTGTAGCTCCGCTCCACACCCTCGACGCGGTAGAAGGCGCGCTGCAGAAGCTCCAGTGAGCCCCTCTCCAGTGAGCCCTTCGGGATGACTAGCCTTAGCTTCCTACCCAACCCTACAAGTCCCGCATCAGGGTAAGCTAATAAAGATGGCTAACAGCCTCCAAGACTCTGGCTGGGTCGGAGCCTTCTTACTAGGGTGGGTTTAGTCTGGCCTCGGGTATCCGTATAGTGTTGTCTGTCCTTTTCCCCTGAATATTACCTCGTTTCCCCATAAGTCTAATTGTATTGGTATGTTTCCGTGTTCTATGCCTAGTATGTGTCTTGGTTTAGATATCTCCTTCTCTATTCCTTTAATGTTTGTTAGGGCGTAGTATAGTTCTCTTGGTAGTATTAGTCCCCTTGAGGTCTTTATATATTTTGGTGATAGTTCT
>JAVVGN010000100.1:0-6342 GCA_032249095.1 Candidatus Caldarchaeales archaeon
AGCCGAGATGGATGGACTCAGAGCTGACGATCAAGGCGTTCATATACAACATGCTATTGAGTGCCATAACAACGTAGGAAACTGGGCCCCAGCCGAAGAGGAGAAAACCCGAACAATAGGAATTAAGCCACAAGGCACATTAGGGCGAATAATCATAAGATATGAGAGCTTTAGACCTAACGGCTTTATCCTCCAGACTAATCCTGCACCATCACCTCCCATGTATTTTTATTACGAAGAGCTCGCTTTTAGACTACTGATACTGCCATCTCTATCATACTTTGCATAGACTTCCGCCGTGTCGCCGAGCAAATCAGTCTTCCTAACTTTCCACTTAATGCTGAGCCCGCGTTCCTCACCTGTCGTCCGGCGCCAACTTGTCCCTTGCGCCCGTCTTTTCAAAAATACCTAAGACAGCAGTACCTATAAGAGCATTTAGGAGCGGCTGCAGAAGAGAAAAACGAGAAAATACTCTAAATTGGATGGTAAGCTAGCTATTAAACAGGTAACATGATACGAAACGCTCGGGCTTGACTTCAACAAGATTTGGGGTTTGCTTGTCGCATTTCCCCTCTATAAAGAAGGGGCACCTGTCGCTGAATTTACATCCCGGCGGTGAGTTAATTGGATTTGGCGGATCTATTTTCCTCAGCTCAACCATCTTCCTCTTCCTCGACAGGATTGGATCTGGCACCGGGACAGCTGAAAGCAGTGCCTGAGTATAGGGGTGCAGGGGGTTGTGTATGAGTTCATCAGTCTTCCCTATCTCGATTATGCTTCCCAAGTACATGACTGCCGTCCTCCCTTCTTCAGCGAAGTATCTTGCCACTCCAAAGTCATGAGTTATGAACAGAAATGAAGCTTTCAGCTTCTTCCTCAAATTAAGGAGCAGGTTCAGAATCCCAATTCTTAGTGAAACATCTAACATCGTAACTATTTCATCAGCAACTATAAACTTTGGATTCAGGCTAATTGCCCTGGCTATCGCCACTCTTTGTCTCTGTCCGCCGGACAATTGGTGTGGATACTTATTCATAAAGTACTCGGGGGGAGTTAATCCAACTAGGTTGAGAAGCTCAACTACCTTCGCCCTTATCTCGTTTTCGCTTGGAAGAAGTTTATGATACCTTATTCCGGAGCTAACTATATCATATACTCTCTTCACGGGATGCAAGGAGGCGTACGGGTCCTGATGAATTATTTGGGCATTTCTTCTGAATAAACTATATTCCTTTCCTTCCATTCTCCAAATGTCTCTCCCTTCATATAAAACTGTCCCATGAGTTGGTTTTATCAGCCCTATCATGGCCTTCCCGAGAGTAGTTTTTCCACATCCGCTTTCACCAACTAGTGAAACAACTTCCCCGTTTCTCACGCCGAAGCTGCAACTATCGACCGCGTTGAACGATACGGACTTCCCGAAAAGGCTGCTTGAGCCCGCTTTAAATCTAACGGTTAGGTTTATCGCTTCCACCAGATAATCAGTTTTCATTCCATTCCCTCCATCTATGACAAGCTATGAACCTGTCCTCAGAAACCTCCTCTAGGCGGGGGACGGATTTTCTACACGAATCCACAGCAAATGGACATCTGGGGTTAAACGCGCATCCTGTTGGCAGGTTGAACATGTCGGGCGGTGACCCAGGGATAGGCTTCAAGCTTTTCACGTCACCTAAAACAGACGGCGTCGCCTGAATTAGGCCGGCGGAGTAGGGATGTCTGGGCCTTAGGAAAAGATCCTCCGTCTTTGCGATCTCCACTATCTTTCCGGCATATGTAACAGCTATCCTATCAGCCAGCTCGGCACAAATAGCAAGGTCATGCGTTAGCAATATCATGGTTATTCTAAGCTTTCTCCTAAGATCGGATAAGACATCCAAGATGTACTTCTGAGAGATCACGTCGAGCGCCGTAGTCGGCTCGTCTAGAATCAAAGCTCTCGGGTTAAGCAGCAGGGACATGGCTATCATAGCTCTTTGCTTCATCCCTCCTGAGAGCTCGTGCGGAAAAGCTTTCATCGTCCTTTCAGGGTCAAGTCTTACCAGCTTTAGCAGCACACTTGCCCTCTCAAGCGCCTCTTCCTTATTCGTAACTCCGTGTTCCTTCATTGTTTCCAACATTTGGTCTCCAATTCGGAGAACAGGGTTAAACGAGTTCAAAGCACCTTGGAAGACCATTGAAACCTGTTTCCATCTGAATTTTCTGAGGTCTTCGCCCTTTAGCGAGAGAATGTCAATATCCTCATCAAAGATTATCCTGCCGGATGTTATTCTCCCCGGTGGGGGCACTAGGTTCAAAAGGGATAAGGCTAAAGTCGTTTTTCCGCTTCCGCTTTCACCAACTATTCCCAGAACCTCTCCTTTCCTGATCTTAATGCTGACGTCGTTCACGGCTTTGACCGACAAATTCCTCAGCACGTATTCTACCGTTAGGTTTTCGACTTCATAGATAAAGTTCTTCTGCTCACCCAATTCAAGTCTTCAACCTCGGATTGAAAATATCCTCTATACCGTAGGAGAATAGTATCAATCCAATCTGCAGCAATACGATAAAGATTATCGGTGCAACAACATAGTGCCTCGCATATGGGACGAAGATCGCTCCAGATACTTGCATCGCAATATTCAACATGGTCCCCCAATGGACAGTGGAGAAGGGCAGGACTCCGATGAAGAACAACGCTACGCTAGCATACAGGCTTTGAACCACGGCGAACAGAAAGTTAATCCCGATGTATGGCATGAGGATTGGCAGGATATCGCTAAAAACGATTCTTAGCTTCCCCATCCCCATAGCCCTAGAAGCCTCGATAAAGTCCCTCTCCTTTATCGAAAGGACTTGCGACCTTATTGCACGGGCTAACCATGCCCATGCGTTGGCTGACAGGATCAGGCCTATGCTGACCGGGTCTCTCGTCTGTATTAGACCCGCCAAAACTAAAACAAGTGGCAAACCCGGGATCGTGAGCACTATGTCGACCAGCGTATTCAATACAAGGTCGACGATCCCGCTGAAATAACCCGCTATTAACCCGACTACTGTACCTATCGCTACTGTAATCGCTCCAGCAAGTAAAACTATCGTCAAGACATCTCTAGCACCCCATATGATTTGCGCGAGTATGTCAACACCTATGTAGTCGGTGCCCAAGGGGTGTTGGAGTGAAGGCTGAGCATAGACCATGTCGAATCTCGGATTAAGATCGAGAGGAACTATTAACGGGCCTATCAAAGCCATCAGAACAAAGAACAGGAGTATTATTGAGCCTAGGAGAGCTCGTTTGTTTTCTGCAAGAATAACTAAGGATTTAACAATATCTCCGAAACTCATTTTAATCACCCATTCTGACCCTCGGGTCAATGCGCGTGTAGAGTATGTCTGCGACAAGATTGGCTGAAATAACTGTTGTTGAAAGCATCAGGAAAAGCCCCTGTAGGAGAGGATAGTCTCTAGCTGAAACTGCTGAGGCAAAGAATCTTCCGATTCCAGGATAGGTGAAGATCGTTTCAACTAGAGGTGAGCCTCCAAACATAAATCCTATTGATAGCACGAGTCCAGTAAATTGGGGAAGTATTGAATTCCTACCTACGTAATTCGTCACTATCCTTGACTCCCTAAGACCTCTTGCCTTCGCAACCGTTATATAGTCTTCGCCCATTATTGTTGTCGCCATCGCCCTAATTCCAAGCGCCCACCCGCTGAAATCAGTAAGCACGTAGGAAGCGATAGGTAGCATCGCGTGTCTAAAAACACTTAGGATGAAATCAAATGATAGTCCTGGTTTTATCGTAGAATCGTAGGCCCCTCTCATGGGGAAAATTGGATAGACAACTGTAAACACGTAGAAGAGGATTAGGGCCATTATATAGTTCGGTATTGCTCCAAAAATTGTCAGTGTGGTTACTGAGAAACCCTCGAATTTCGAACCCCTCTTATAGGCTAGCACTAGGCCTAGAACAGTCCCTATCGTGAAGCTTATTGCCAGTGCAAAGGAGGATACGAATACTGTCCAGGGCAGGCTCTTAATAATGATCTCTGTAACAGGGGTATAGCTCGATATGGATCTTCCGAGATCGCCCCTCAAAATCCCAAGGATATAGTCTATCAGTTGTTTTTCGAGTGGGTCATCCATGTTCAAGGGCAACAGTGATTTGGCTCTCTGCAACGCTTCTTCCCTGGTTCTTGCACGTCCCGATCTAATCAGTACTTGGATGAACGCGTCCATTGGGTTTCCAGGTATCAGTCTTATCAAGAAAAACGTGAGGAGGATTGTGATGAGAATAGATAGAAAAGCTATGATGATCCTTCTGTAGATCCATTTCATCTAGACTATGCCGCCCCCCAATCTCTTCTCCTCAAATCTTCACTTTCTTCTTCTCCTTAATAGTATCACGGCGATCAGTACCACGATGATGACGGCTAATATGCCTATCAAGTAGGTGTTAAATGCTGTTTGGGGTTGGGTCACTTCTTTCTGAGGCACCTCCTGCATCCTCCAGTAACTCATGTTCAACGTGAACTTCCCAGGGAATATGATCTGTCCTATGATTATCCCCCTCGCATAATCGGTGGTCATCCACGCTTCATCATACGACGGAGGATAGATGAACCTTTGGGACCCGTAGAACTGAGCGTCCACGTCTGCGAATGGTATTGCAAACAAGTAGTCGTTGTATATGCTCATAAGTTGGCGGACATAAGTCTTCTGCTCGTCGACGCTCTTCGCCTTCCCCCAGTCGATGAAGAATTGCGTTAGGTTGAGCTCCTTGCCCTGCCACTCTATGACGTGTGGGAGAGCAGCGTAGGTGGGAAAGCCGTATCCGATTGTAGAGTCAAAGCCCTGTATGAACGGGTGATCCCCACTGATCGCATCCCAGACTATGTCGAAGTCTCCAGTCAGCTCGGCGTTTGTTACGGTTGCCCAATCGAGGGCCAGCGGAATAACTGTGATGCCCACCCTATTCAATTGGGTAGCTAGGTTTTGCATTATTAGGGCGATATCGGTCCACGGAGCAGGGAACTTAGCATACAACGTGATAAGTGTCCCATTGGGATACATCAGCTGCCCCTTCTCATTATACTTCAACCCAAGTTGGGTGAAGAGACTCTTCGCCTTCTCCGGGTTGTATTCGTATTTGTTTAGGCTATCCAGGAAAGCTTTATCCACCCAGTTACTAATGTAGAATCCGGAGTATGGGATCACGTATTCAACCGGGTGGAATACCGGATAGTTGGCCGCGAGTACGAGCTCAGTCCGATTTATTGAATATGCAATAGCCTGCCTGAATAGTTTGTTCGCGAGCAATGGGTTCCTATGGTTGAATATTATGAAGTCATGCCTTGTAGATTTCGAGAACAGCACTTTAACACCCTGTGCGGACAACGCCTCAGCAACGGGCACGGGTGAGAAAGGTTCTCCCCAGTCCGCCGTATTTGAGAAGAAGTAGCTCCAGCCGATCTCGTTGCTCGGCTCCTTAATTCCGTGAATATAATCTATCAGTATTTTGTCAGCTGCGTAGAATCCGTCGAACTTTTTCATCCATAAGTCGCTTTCAGTCATGTTTACAACCATGAATGGGCCGGTTCCAACCGCACCCTCTTCAATCGTCCTAGGAGTAAAACTATTCAGCTCCCTAGCTATCGCATCAACGTTTTCTGGATGAGCAATATAGTCGTCAACATACTTTTTGTAAACATGGTATGGACCGTTTATGTATGTGCTGAGTATCCAGTTCTGCGCCAAGTCTTTAAGTCCGGTGACGTGGAACTTCACCGTGTAGTCATCTACTATTTGCACGTCGTCCATGACAATCCATACGGAGTAACCTTTAATTTTGGCCAACATGAAGGTGCTCCAAACATCCTTGGACGTGAAAGGTTGTCCATCATGCCATTTAACATTATTCCTCAATTTCACAACCAGCCAATCTCCGTCATATGTCCATTCTGTGGCTAGTTCGGGATAGTACTTCGAGGTCCCCAGGGTGTGTGGTGCAAGCTGGTCGAACATATTCACGCCGGCGTGCCATATGTAACCAGTGTCGGAGAAGGGGTTGAAATGACCCTCCGGCCTGAAGTTTGCCTCCATAGAATACACGAACACGACTGGCCTCCTTACCTCTTGAGCGTACGAAGTACTCAGAATCATCGGGCTTGCCAAAACGACTATTAGGAGGTTTAGGATTAGTAAAATGCTGCTAAAATCCCTTCCCATACTTTGACCCGCGCTCATCTCCTACGCTTAACGTGAAAAATCCTAAATATTAAGATTCCGCCGTGAGATGAAATGGGACTATCCAAAAATTCGTAAAACTCTTCCCTGACCACTTATAAATGTAGCTT
>JAVVGN010000101.1:0-6230 GCA_032249095.1 Candidatus Caldarchaeales archaeon
AACTACCACCAGGATACATAAAGACATCAAAGGGACTAATACTCCCAAGAGAAATAGTGGGGAAACGAGGTAATATTCAGGGGAAACGGACAGACAACACTATACGGATACCCAAGACTATAAGCGGATTATTGACGAGGAGGCGCCTATCCTCAAGATAAGCCTACGGCAGGCAAGTAGCTGAGAACGTAATAAAGGTGTTCCAGCAGCATAGAGAGATCCACCAGCTATATATCTGATGCTATTCCGAGCTGCCTGTTTATCTGGTCCTGATATTCCTCGATCTTCAGGTCAAGCACCTCGCGCAGTGTTACGCGCCTACCAGCGACTGATGACTCTAGAGCTGCCATTATCATGGCGACGGATAGAAGTCCCTCTACACCGCCCGTCTCGGGCTTGCCGCCTGTCAAGACAGCGTCAAGAAAGTCAAGCATCTCAAGCGCTATGAGCTTTCTATCAGCCTCCTGGAATGATAGTGAGTAACCGTTTAGTAGTCCTGGGAAGAGCCTCAGCGTGTAGCGGTCGTATACCTCCGCCACATCCCGCTCGGCTAACCGATAAGGCTCGGCGGGCCTAACCCCTAGGAAGACTCCCATCGTCGTCAGACCGAGGTAGTCTCTGTCGGTGGGCCTAGAGGTCATGACTGGTCCGCCGGTCCTTTCCTGGGGAACAATCATGGAGCCATCCTCAGAGTGCACAGACTTGTGGTATAGCCCCGCCCCCGCCGATGAGAGGTTCACATAGAGCTTCGCCACGCAGCCTCCCCTATAGGCGAAGGTTGCGTCCAAGAAGTCCTCTGCCTCGACCTCGAGAGGTCTCTTCACCAATTCGCCACCCACGTTTTCGCGTGAGTAGCGGATCCTCCTAAGCCTCGACGAGAAACCGTAGACCCACTCGGGCTCGCCTAGATAATAATTGATTATGTCCGTATAATGGCAACACAGGTCTAGAAGGATTCCACCCGCCTTGCTGTGCCGCCAGCTGCTGAGAAGGACGGCGTCGCCTCCACCGAGCTGGACCTGCAGGAAGTCCAGCACATGTCCGAAGACCCCCTTCTCGATAATCCACTTCGCGAGCCTGTTAGACGGGTCTCTCCTATAGTTTTCGGCTACCCCTAGCTTTGCCCCTCCCCTCCTCGCCGCCTCAATCACCAGCCTGCAGGCTCTAACGGTCGCAGCGAGAGGCTTCTCTATTAAGCAGTGAATACCCCTTTCTAATGCCTCCCGCGCAACAGTATGGTGGGTGGAGACGTCCGTGCATATATCCACCACATCAACATCCAAGGCCTCCAAAGCGTCCTGCAGTGAGCCGAACTCAGCCGGCCTCCTCGACAAGAGCCTCTCCGCAGTCTCCGCGGCCTCGGCTGCTCTCTCGGGCACCTTGTCAACGACGCCGACTAGCTGGACATTATGGGTTCCTGCCCTGCTCAGCTCCCACAGCCCGTGTATGTGCCTTTTCCCCATAAGGCCGCAACCGACGAGCAGAATATTAATGGGGCTTGTCATGGATTATCACTCCTAGCACCTATGTGTTGCGATCGCTCCTCCCGTGTCAGTTCATATAGCCGTTTGACAAGCCCGATATAGGCTTCGCTTGGTCTGCGGTTTCGCCTCTTCATCATTCTCTCTATAACTCGTATCTCTGCCTCGAGTTCAAGCCCGTAAATCTCCCTTGAAAGGTTGATTCCTGTGAAAGGCGGAATGTTCTTAGCAACGACTCCTCCCAAAACTGAGAATGGTCCAACGAGCTTCCCCGTCATCAGCTGGGTATCTATCATGGTTCTTACATGGTCGCCCATTATTGATCCAAGGAACTGCCGCCCCGTATGTAATACTTTTCCCCCCATGACTACTTTGACTTCGCCGTACGTGGTCTTTAGGTTGGAGGTCGTTGTTCCTGCGGCAATATTTACCCACTCGCCTATCATCGAGTGCCCTATGTATCCGTAGTGGTGCTTGTTGCTGAATCCCAGCATGATGGTGTATTCGATCTCGGCGGAAATTCTGCAGGTTGGCCCCGTGAAGAGAGACGGGCCAACTCGACCACCATAGACAATCGAGTCGTCACCAATTGTGCATGGCCCGATTATCTTTGACCCCGACTCAACCCTTACGCCCCTTCCGAGCCTGATAGGGCCCCTACGTGCGTCGAAAACTGTGAAGGGCTCGATCTCGCAGTCGTCTGGCACCAGTACGTTGGCCGGGTCGCCGAGCACAGCCACTCTAGTGTCTGGATCAAACCTCTTAATCCCCACGGGGAGGGGCGGCGCCTCCTCCTCAAGCATCTCCCATGGATATCTGTACAGGCTCCCATCAGGCGCCTCGAACCCTTCCACTTCTCCGAGGAGGCTTTTGAGTCGGTCTACAAGGGCCTCGGGATTGTCTGTATCCGCGAGTCTCCGCGCCCGGACATGTGCGCCGAGGACCCTCTGGCCCGAAAGAAGGATGAACTCTCTCTCGTCAAGTTTCTCTAGAAGTAGTTTGAATAGCTGAAGATTCTTCGCCAACCCGTTCACAAATATAACGTGGTCGTCTGGCGGGATTGGCTTGTTGACTTTCAGTTCAGGGAGCCGCTCGCGTTCCACTTCAACTAAGTAGTTCCTTATGTAGGCGTGCAGCTCACACTCTTTGGTTATCTTAAGTAGCTCTTCTAAGAGTATGCCCCTCGACGTAAGAAGCCTGTAGACGGGGCGTGTGTAGGCTACTTGGCTGAAGTTTTGCCAATACTCGTCCTCGAATATCGCGAAGATCATGACAACTCCCCCACGTGGCGCTCAATTTTTTGGAGGGCTCTAAAGACGTCCTCAACCTCTTTCTCGCCGCCTAGGAGGACCCTGTGGTGGATGAATATCACGCTTGATGCCGCGGCCTCAGCGTTGGGGAACTGGTCAAGCCGGGCCTCCACCCCCTTCTTCTCAAGATATCTCTTGACTGGATGGTATCTGTAGAGTGGTACGGGCCATCCCACAGATGCAGGAATACCCTCGGCCCTCAAAGCGTCAACTATACGGCTTTTAACAACGTTTCCGAAGAATTCCCTCGACGCCCTGACCAAGACCAGGTAGTGCGGTACCCTCGTAGCCTCGGGCCTCGGAGTGATGAGGCTGAAGCCCTCAAGCTCTCTACACAGAGAGGCAAGAGTCTCGAAGTTCTTCTGCCTCAGCAGGATCTGTTCATCAAGCCTCTTCAGCTGAGCCAACAGCAGCGCTGCCTGGAACTCGGTCATCCTGTAATTATATCCGAGGACATCTCCGTCATACCAGTCGACGCCCGGCCTCCTGCCACAGTTCACTATGGAGGCGCACCGCTCGGCCAATTCTGCGTCGTTCGTAGTTATGGCTCCCCCCTCACCGCTGGTTAAGACCTTGCTCGACTGGAAGCTGAAGCAGGCCAACGTTCCAAGCCCCCCTATCCTCCTACCCCTCCACTCAGCTCCATGCGCCTCGGCCGCGTCCTCGACCAAGGGAGCCTCGAATTGTTTTGAGAGTCGAACAAGTGCATCCATATCGGCTGGATGGCCACCTACGTGGACGGGAAGTATAGCGCTCGCTCCATTCTCCATGGCCTCCTCAACCAGTCTAGCATCAATATTTACACCCCCTTCCTCAACATCGACATAGAATGGGATGGCTCCACGCTCAATAATCGCGGATGTGGTCGCGATAAAAGTGAACGGCGTTGTAACTACTAAATCTCCCTCGCTGATGTCCAGCACCTCGAGAGAGACCTTGAGAGAGACGGTACCGTTCATGCAGGGGATGCAATGGGCGCAGCCTACGTAATTGGCGAAGGCCCTGCTCATCATGGACACGTATTGTCCTCCCAGCCCCCATTTGCCCGACCTAAGTGCTGAAAGGATAGCCCTCTCTTCCTCCTCGCCCCAGACAGGCCAGGACGGGAATGGCTCACTCCGGACCCTCTCTCCACCCTTGATAGCCAACAACTCTGAAAATTATAGCACCCAAGCCGCTATATTTGCGCTTAATTTCTAAAACGTAGCAACGCGGTCTTCTAACTCTTAGACCTGAGGCGGTTTTATTTTTCTAGTCTGTTAAAACTACCCTAAATCTCTCCGACTCTAGTGTTAATGGTTTGAAGACTGTTCCCTCGCCCGTATAGAACTTGCTGAAGAACTCGTATAGATGGAGCCTCAGGCTCTGAATGAAGACTAGGAGGCCCTCCAGCCCCATGACTCCTATGTTGCCTATTATGAGTATGCCGATGGATGCGGGGCCCATTGCTTCCCAGGCGGCATTTATGAGGAGCATGAGAGCGATGTGGATGATCATAAGGATTGAGATCCTGAGGTAGCTTAGAGTGTTTGACATGAAGTGTATTATGTTCTCAAGGATCTCGAGCAGGCCCGTCCCAACCCCAGACAACAAGCTGCTCTTAGGCATAAGCCCGACAAGTGGCCCTATAACGCGCCCACCCACGATAAGTGCGAGACTCGCAGCCAGCCCATAGACTCCGGCGGCGCCCACCAAATTCAGAGGAACCCCGAGAAGCGGGGCGGGCTCCGTGCTCGTTAGTAACCTGTCGAATCCGCCAGCTCCTATGAAGGCTATCCCGAATAGCACGCCGAAGATATACATGGCTAGTGATGCTATCTTGGAGAAAAGCGCCTCACCGACTTCCCCGTTCTTGAGCAGGATGTAGGCCGAAAGAGCGAGTCCTATAGACACATGCAGTATCCCCAAGAGTGGTGCGAAGGTGAAGAGGGTGAGTACAGCGGATGGATTAAGGGCGACAGACTCGCCATGATGCTCTACTAGCTCGAGGATGGGCTTGATCCCCGTTAACGGTGATAGCTTGAAGCCAAAGGCCTCCTGGATTAGGAGACCACCCACAGCCGACGACACTCCTAGGATTGTCAACAGCTTCCCCCAGAGTCTAAGGCCACCCCTGGCCCTCAGGCTCAGAACCAAACCCAGAACCGCTAGCACGAGACCCTGACCTAAGTCTGCGAACATGATACCGTAAAAGATTGAGAGAAAGATCGAGACAAAGGGTGTTGGGTCGATCTCATAGTAGGAGGGTGGGCCTTGGATGAGCGTTATCGGTCTGAAGGACTCGGTAAGCGGATTGTTCTTGAGGAGTGTAGGTGGCTGCTCTTGGCTCTCGGCATGGTGTCCCCCCTCCTCGACCTCGGATATGTGGATATAAGCCATGCCGCCCACCCTACTGATGAATTCTTCTCTCGTCTTGGACGGGATGTAGCCTTCGAGGACAACCACCCTGCCAGCCTCCCCCCTCGCCCTCTGGAAAATGTCCAGCAGCTTCGCCGCGAGGTCCCTGAGGCCTGCCACCTCCTCATCATGCCTCGCCCTGAAGGTCTCCATCTCAGCTCTAATACTCTCTAACTTGTCCCTCAACGCTAGCAGCTTCTCCTCGACCTCTCGCTTCTTCTTCAGCAGACCCTCCATATCCTCACCCTCAATGGCTTGGATCCTGACTAGATTGAAGCTCCTTATGGTCTTCTCAATCTTCTCTTCCTCAGTCCTCGGAGCTATAACAAGTATTAGGACCTGAGACCTGTCAAGCTCCCTAGAGACCACGGACACGTTGTCTAGCGAGGCCCTAATCTCAGCGAGATCCCTGCGCATACCGATGAAGAGAGCTGCATAGAAGTATCTTAGACCTGTTAGCTGCTTGAGGTCGATCCCGGTGGAGGCTTTGAGTGAGAGCTCGGCGCGCTCCCTCTCCAGTCTCTCGGCCTCTGCGTTGACGCTAGCTAATTCGTTGCTTAGCAGGTTGTATCGGTTCAGGAGAGTCGAAGCCTCATCCTCAAGCTTCTCGACCACCTCCACTACATTTCTAAAACTTAGTACTCGGGGCTCGGGCTCTCCCTCTAAGAGCACCCTCAATACGCCTGTGCCTGAGGGAGCGTTGATGCTCCTGGCAAGGGCCTCAAGCTCTAGGTAAAGCTTCCTGACTCTCGAATAGAGCGGCTCCAAATCCTTCGCGAGCCTATCCTCATCTGATGTGTGGGGATGAAACTCGCCAAACTTCAGAAGCTCGTTGACGAGAGTCCTACTCTGAGCGGCCGGGGCCACTACGACTGCCTTGCAAAGCCTCTCTATACCCATCTAAAACTTTTGCAAATCCACAATAATTTTAAGGTATATCCTCAGAGGTTTGGGCGACGGCGAATACATCTTAAGCCAGGGCTCAATCGGTACTGTCAAGTTGGTATTACCTCTTCTCCTCCTGCCCTGATGATGTTATGCA
>JAVVGN010000102.1:0-6201 GCA_032249095.1 Candidatus Caldarchaeales archaeon
GATGGATGGACTCGGAGCTGACGATCAAGGCGCTCATATACAACATGCTATTGAGAGCCGTAACAACGTAGAAAACTGAGCCCCAGCCGGAGAGGGGAAAATCGAACCCCAGGAATTAGGCCATAAGGCATTGTCGGTTCATAAATATATATAGCCGATAATTTCGTGGAGCACTGGTATATAAAGATATAGCCCGGGAGGGGATTCGAACCCCTGTGAAGCGGCTCTGCAGGCCGCCGCCTAGCCGCTCGGCCACCCGGGCCCACGAAATATGATGGTGAGGACAGAGATAAACTCTATCACTAGGTGGTACTGTCAAGTTGGTATTACCTCCTCTCATCGTGCCCTGATGATGTTATGCGTTGCTGCAATTGCAGTTACCAGCTCTTCTAGGCTCTTCAGTGTCTTCGTGTTTATGTTGTTGTAGAACATCTTCGTCCTTTCCTTCATTTCCCTGAACCACCTCTCTATCCTGTTCCTTTTACCGGGAGTCTCTTGGAAGTAAGTCATTCTAATATGAGTGGCTTACATTCACATGAGTCCAATATCTTCCTTAGGAACTTGATTGCGCTTGGAATCCCCCTCGACGCGTATACAGCCAATACCTCGTTAGTATCCACATCTATTGCGGCCCAAAGATAACAGGTCTGACCACTCACCTTCAGGACAGCCTCATCTACGGCGACAAGCCTCCTAACCCTCCTGAACTGCCTGAAGAGGGGCGAGAACCTGTGAACCCATATCCCGACGGACTCTCCCTCTACGCCGGTGAGACAGAGCCTCTCGAAAGACGGAATAGAGCTTCTCGAGAGGAGAGTACCTGTGGGATCGAAATAGATTGGAGAAAGATTCCAGTACGGCATCGATGACGTGCATCATGGCCAGAGACCGATCCCAAAAGGCCTTTAAGTAAAACTTGTCAGTACCGTCAAGTCGGAGAAGAATAAAAATACGGGCCAAGAGTTGCTAGGAGTTGGAGCGGGGGTGGCCGAGCCAGGTCAAAGGCGGCGGCCTCAAGATCTCCACAGTTGGCGGTGGATAGGAAAGCCGCTCCCGTAGGCCAGAGAAAGGTCCGGGCGGATGGGTTCGTGGGTTCGAATCCCACCCCCCGCAATTCTACCAGGCTCGGGCGACTGAAGCGGCCCCGAACCCTCTCACAACTATTACTAAGGCACATCTTATTTTCTCACTATCCTCGCCACCCGCTCCCTAACATCTGGCAAGACCTCGCGCGCTCTCTGTAGGATATCTTCCTCGTTTATCGTGAGTACCTCTCTTTGACGCATCACTATTTTTCCGTCTATGATTAGGTCGGAGACATCCGAACCCGTGGCGAATAGTGGAAGAGAGTATGGGTCGTGGAGAGGTGTGAGGTGGGAGGCTTTGGCGTTGATTAGTGCGATGTCTGCCCTTAGGCCCGCGGCCACGTCGCCGAGCATGCTTGCGAAGTGTTTCGCGCCGTTCCTCGTGGCCATCTCCAAAGCCTTCAGAGGCGTCAAAGGGCCCGGATGGTGGTATGGCGTCCCATAATAGCCCGCCATCCCCGCGAGCATGACACTCATCTCAGAGAACAGGTCAAGCGGCCTGAGGCCGCCCCCATCGCTCCCCAAAGCAACATTGCCCCCATGAATCATTATCTCGGGTATCGGCGGAAAATTCATGTACATCATGGCGATGGTCGGGCAGTGTACCACCGTTGCGCCCGACCTAGCCAGAAAAATGCACTCCTCCTGTGAGAGGAATGCACAGTGAGCAGCCATCAGGGCAGGTTTCAAGAACCCTTTTCGGTGGAGATACTCGGCTGGCCTCAGGCCCCACCGGCTTAATGAGTGCTGTATCTCGAGGACCTCCTCGCTGAGGTGCATCTGGACGGGGACGTTATCCTCAGAAGCATATCTGAAGGTTCTCTCGATAAGGTCGTCTGTGGAAGTCATTATCTGGCGTATCGAGTAGTAGCCCCTAACCCTGCCTTCGCGGTATTTTCTCACTAGATCCCTATTCCTCTCCACACCGATTCTGTAGTTCTCCGGACCGGCATCCATGGTGGAGTACGTCACCAGCGCCCTTAAACCGGATTCCAGGGCAGCCTCGGCCAGCAGCTCGGGATACGGGCCGCCCGCATCTGCTATAGCCGTTACGCCCTTCTTGATCGAGTTTAGGCAGGAGAGCTGGGCTGAGACCATGGCCTCTTCGCGGGACATCTCGGCCTCGAAAGGTATAAGGACCTTCAGCCATACTGGATGTCTCTGCAGCTCCTTCAGCGTCAGGGCCCCGCGCAGCAGGACTTGGAAAGAATGGGTGTGGCAGTCCACGAGTCCCGGTATAGCTATCTTCCCCTCCCCGTCTATTGTATCAGCCGCATCTACCTTGAGGCCCCGGCCTATAGAGTGGATGAAGCCACCACGTATGGCGATGTCCACCCCCTCGAGGGGCCTCCCCTCAAGGCTAAGGATGGTGACGCCGCTGATTAGTATGTCCGCATCCTCCCTCATATTTCGGACGCATACTCCACTATCCAGTCCATATTCATTAGAGCCGTCCTATCAGCGCGCCTACCCACATCTATCCTCACTTCCCCGTTTAGGTCCCTGATCGGCTCGCCGAGGTTGCCGTCGCTGCTAAAAGGCTCGAAAAGCCCCTCTTTCATCTCCTCATAGCGTGCCTTGATATGCAGCTGCCACTCATCAGGCACCCTTCCGCTGAGAGGCGCCATATAGACCGCCCCCTCCTCTCTGCCGAGAGTGCTCTCCTCGGGCTTCTTTGCCCAGCGTGACGGGAGAAAATCGCCTAGCCTCGCCCATATATCGACTGACCTCCAAGTCCCTGTATAGACCATCTTGTAGAACTCGAGATAGACCGTGCCCCAATTCACTATGTGTCCGGTGAGGTGGGAGTTAGGCCCGAAGCTTCTCATATCTGTGTAGTGGCTGAAGCCCCAGACCCTTCTTCCCTTATTGGTGTATTCCTCCGCCACCTGGAGAGCGGTCGGTGAGTCCTCGACAGAACTTACCACGTCTGCGCCTGCCAACTCTATCAGGGAGACAGTGGCGTCCCTAGCCTTCACGGGGTCAAACCAGGTGTTAAGCCAAACTATGCGTGCCTTGATCTCCCTGCCCGTCCTCCTCTTATACGCGTATCTCGCCCCAAGTATGAAGGCGTTAACCAACCTGTTTATCACGGGGACGGGGAAAGTTGCGACCACACCAACCGAGCCGGTCTCGGTGACGCTACCCGCCGCGAGCCCCTCGAGATAGAATATCTGATAAGTGTTTATGTCAGCGACCGACATGTTTTCTGGAGCATTCCCCAAGACGCCGGCCCTGAAGCCATTTATGTGGACGAAGTACCTATCAGGGAACTCGGCCGCAAGCTCGGCCATGGGATCCATATATCCGAAGCTCGTTCCAACTACGAGGTCTACACCGCGTGACTCTAACAGGCTCTTCATCGCCCCCTTGGCATCAGGGTCGAGGACCCCCTCGACGTAGTAACTCTCTACGAGTCCCCTCATCTGCTTATCGGCCCATTGGCGGCCCTGGTCGTGAGAATAGGACCAGCCGAAATCTTTTGCGGGGCCGATGTATATGTATCCAGCCTTAATTTTTTTGCTCTGCACGACTGTTGTTGTAACTGTGCTTCGGCTGGTCCCGAGAGATAGATAGGTTCCGAGGGATCCTGCGGCACCCCCTATGATTAGTCCGCCTAGTAGTCCGCCAGCCACAGTCTTGCTGACCGTACCCAAAAACCTACGCCGACCACTAACTCCAGAACTCATCAATGAACGCTTGAGCTGAGCATCTAAATAGGTTGGTTTCGCAGGTGATTAAAATTTGCAACACCGCGCGTTGTATTAATAAGTCCCCAGCCTCAACCAACCAGCCATCGTGCAATCAACGAAAGGAGCAGGCCGAGTAGGAGTGGGATTGTAAGACCTGGAACAGTGTCCCACCTCTTAAGGAGCTGCAGGGTCAGGTAGTAGCCTGAGGCTATTCCGATATTCGAGAAGATCGCCGGAATCGCCCCCATCTGAAAGAAGGTTGAGGATATCGTTATGGAGTAGAAGAGCAGGTCGCCTAGGCCGATATTGATTCCGCCAACCTCGACAACCAAGCCACGGATATAGTGTATCCTGCTTCGGTATTCCTCGTGGCTTAGCGTGGAGAGATAGCCCCTCTTCACCATAACTAGGTCGAAGACGCTAAGCGAGGCTACCAATACGAGGAGGGTCAGCTGGGGTATCATATAGCCTATAATTGTGCCTCCGGCCGCCGCGGTGACCGAGGCCGCCACTAGGGCGGCGGCGCCGCTCGATCTCCTCACAAGATAGGCTAGAAGGGTGGCTCCAAGGGCCGGCGCCGTGATGTCTATGAGGGGGATCTCCGTGGCTCTGAGGACCCCCAGCGCCAATATGTGCATGAGGAGCGTGAGGAATGCAACGAGCCAGAAAGCAGCTATCGCGATTATCGAGGCTATCCGCGGATATCTCCTGAAGAGGATGAAGAAGACGAAGCCGACCGCGGAGATTGTTCCGAGGAAGACCACTGTGTTCAGGTAGGGTGCAGGGGACATGGGGGTGGCCTGCGGTGGCTCCTCAACTACCACAACTGGAGCGGTAGCCGGGACTTCGATCAGGCTGAGAGACATGTTGGTGGTGAAGATCCAAACTATTGGCGAGAGAATAAGCGGTGGAAGATGCTCTTGCTGGAGGGCCCGTTTAGGCAAGCCTGAAACAGTTTGTAGGGGGGATGGTTATATATTATTAGCCTATGTTCCTTCTTAGGTATCCGTATACCATTGTTTGTCCCCCTCCCCCTGAATATTCCCTCCGTTGCCCCTCAGATCCAGATGGGCTGTAGTCCCAGCACATGCTTTATCCTTGACTTCACACTGTGACCAACTACTGAGCCGCCACATGAGTCGCCAACATCTCGGAGGTGGATTAGGCTGGTCCTCATATAGGGGGCCTTTGCGCTTGTGGTGATGCTGGGGGTTCAGCTCTCCTATCTCGGACTTTTCCTTCCGCGCTAGCTGAGAGGATTAAAAAAGAGATTTTGGTCGTTTGTTAGGCTGGTCTTGGGTATCCGTGTAGTTGTTTGTCCTTTTCCCCAGAATATTACCTCGTTTCCCCACAAGTCCAACTGTATGGGGATGTTTCCGTGTTCCATTCCTAAGGGAGACATAAGGGCATTGATGAAGATAGGAGAGAGGTGGTTTAGGAGGGTTACTGGGGACTTCCTAGTTATGCGGAGGATGGTATTGGTCTATAAGCCTCTTATGAAGACTCATCAACAACTACTGAACAAGTATAAGTCTTTGTCTGAGGCCGAGAAAGAGGTTATGAAGCCGACCATAAAGTCCTTGGAGGTGCAGATGGAGGAGATGGCTAGAATGATTGCTGAGGAGGCCGGTAAGAGGTATCCGGCCTACAATAGGCTAGTTGATGAGTTAGGTATTCGTGGGAATATTAAGGCTCAGGAGGCTCTGGCCGAGCTGATAGCGTACCTAGATCCATCTAAGGGGTTCAGGAAGACAAGCAACCTGTTAGGGCTGTTTAAACCGATTCGTGGTAGAAGAAAGATCTATAGCGGGCACTTGAGACGTGCTTTACAGAGGCTGACGGCTTCAGTAAACAACATCAGAACATGTGAACTTACCACGAAGATGGAGAAGGAAACCCTCTCAAGAGTCTGGAGGATATGTAGGCAGGAAGCCCTGGGGAGGCTGGCCACACCGGCGCAGGGATAAAGCCCAGAGGCCGGTATGATGGGCGTTATAACGCGCACCCCACTACCGGGTGCTGTGATGCCTTATTTTACGTCCGGCCTCCTCTAGGGTTTCCCAGATGCTGCACGGGTGACCAGCCAACCCCTCCCCCTTCTTTCCCCGTTAGGATGAAATTATTTCAGGGACCCTCTCAAACTCCTTAAAGTCGCAACAGCCTTTCTCCATGGTTCGGCATCTATAACAGGGCCCTTAGAGACACATGTCTCGTTGGTAGGATGGGGTGCTCCGTGTGGATGCCTGCTGTCCTGCCAGACAAGCCGGCTCCTAAGTGCCTAAGCTCGACTGGTTCCGCCCTCATTCCCTCAAGAAAAGCGAAGTTAGTGTCCAAATAACGGGTTTATATAGCTAAGGCCCCACAATAGCCTCGCGAGTAGAAATAGACGTCTTAGGACATTAATTAAAGTTTTTTGGGATACT
>JAVVGN010000103.1:0-6149 GCA_032249095.1 Candidatus Caldarchaeales archaeon
CCTCTCCAGGAAGCCGAGATGGATGGACTCAGAGCTGAAGATCAAGGCGCTCATACACAACATGCTATTGAGCGCCGTAACGACGTAGGAAACCGGGCACCAGACGGAGAGGGGAAAATCGAACCATAGGAATTAGGCCACAAGGCATTTCCGGCCTCATAATTTCATTCAGACTAAGGGGGACGCTGGACGTATATAAGTATTGTGGGTTGCAGAGGTGATAGTGCCCAAATAAGGCTTTGAATACCCTCTAGGGGCGACTATTTCTACTCGCGAGGCTACTATGGGAGGTCTTCAGCTATACAAACCCGTTATTTGGACACTATCTGCAGAGGTTGTCATCGTTTATGTCTCTTGGTGGGAGGGGGCTAGCCGAGCTTCTCGGGTTCTACGAGGCTTCGATAATAAAAACTTTTTAGTTTAGGTATGTGAGTGGACTTTTGTGAGGATTAAGGAGGTTAGTTGTGAGGTTCTCGAATACACGGAGTTCTATGAGAGGGATGCTTTAGCTGTTGTAGGCGGCGCCGAGCATCCCATGGAGGTTTGCCTAGTGAGGGTTGAGGCCTCCGACGGAGGCGTTGGGTATGGGGAGGCGATCGGGTATGGGTCGCCGGAGAGCGTGGAGGTCACCGTTAACAAGGTGCTTAACAGGCTTCTCTCAGGCGAGGAGCCTGAAAGGATCTGGTACCTCTGGGACAAGATGTATAAGGCCACATTCAGGCTCGGGAGGCGCGGGATAGTCGTCTCGGCCATGAGCGGTGTCGACATAGCGCTCTGGGACCTCCTGGGGAAGGAGCATGGGGCTCCGGTCTACAGACTCCTCGGCGGGAATCCCCGGAAGATGAAGGGATACATCACAGGAGGCTACTATAGGCCCGACAAAGACATACCCAGGCTGCTCGAGGAGGTCGAGGGCTATCTGAGGAGCGGCTTCGACACGGTCAAGATAAAGGTGGGGGGCCTTAGCATCGAGGAGGATCTCCGGAGGCTCGGAGCCCTGAGGGAGAGGTTCGGAGACAAGCTTAAGGTGGCGGTCGACGCCAACAACGTGTACGACTTTAACCAGGCCCTTAGGATGGGGAGGGGGCTCGAGGGGCTTGGTGTGATATTCTTCGAGGAGCCCCTGCCCACCGATTATCCCGAGCTCAGCGCCAAGCTCGCGGAGCAGCTCGACGTGCCTATCGCGGGCTACGAGACAGCCTTCACGATTCACGAGTTCAGGGAGATCATCACGAGGTATGCCGTGGATATAGTTCAGGCTGATGCGGCATGGAACGGCGGGATAACGGAGATGCTGAGGATAGGCGTGCTGTCGAGGGCCTACGGGCTCCCCCTCATCCCACACTACTCCGCCGGCGGCATAGGATTCGTCGCGAGCCTCCACGTGGCCCTGACAATAGACTCGCCCATGATAGAGTACCATCTGAGGCCTAACCCGCTTAGAGAGGCGCTGGCGGGCGAGGCGATACGGCACTCCGAGGGGTTCTTCGAGCCACCGCAGCGGAGCGGGCTGGGGATAACTCTCCGGGAGGAGGCGCTCGAGAAGTATAGAAAACGCCGCTGAGCGAGGAGTTATTGCTGTCGAGACGCATGGATCGCGCTGAGAGTGAGGGGGCCTTGGGCAGCGAGGGCTACGCCATGTATAGGGAGATCTGGGAGGGGCCGGCGGCCTACCGGGAAACCCTCGGGGGCCTCGGGAGTCTCGACGACCTCGCCGGGAGCATACTCAAACGCTACAGGGCCATCATAGCCTGTAGCTGCGGCTCGTCACACCACGCCGGCCTTGCGCTCTGCTACGCCGCCTCGAGGCTCGCGGGGCTCACCGCCTACGCCGTCCAGGCCTCCGAGTATCCTGCATACGCGCATCACCACGTTGGTGCTGAGCACCTCCTCGTGACTATCTCACAGTCGGGCGAGACGAGGGACACCATCAGGGCGGTCCAGATGGCGAGGGAGAAGGGTGTGGGGGTGCTCGCGGTCACGGGGGGCGTGGGGAGTAGTCTGGCCGGCCTCGCGGACCATATCCTACTCTTGGCGGGCGGCGCCGAGAAGGCGGTCCCGGCGACTAAAAGCTTCATCTCGCAGCTCGCCGCCTGCTATGCCTTCGCCTCAGCCCTGTCAAGGGCCGCCGGCGGACAGGACCCCGGCCGGGAGCTCCAAGCCCAGCCGGAGATGCTTGAGGAGGCTCTAGCGAGGTCGGAGAGCTTCGCCCGCGAGTATGCGGGGTCTCTTGCAGCCGTGAGGAGCCTCTTCATTCTCGGCTACGGGCCCTCCTTCATAGCAGCCCTCGAGGCTGCGCTGAAGCTTAAGGAGACGTGCGGCATCCACGCCGAGGCATACTCTGTCTGGGAGTTTAGGCACGGGCCTATCTCGCTCCTCGACAGTGAGAGGCCCTGCGTAATGATCGTCCCGCCGAGGCCAGGCGACTCGCTTGAGGCGTTCGAAAAGGTCGCCGCTACTGCACGAGGAGCCGGCGCTAGGGTCCTCCTAGTCTCCCACTCCCCCCTAAGGATGGACGTGTCGGAGAGCTTGACGATCCCCGAGACACGCGATGAGTTCGCCACGGCTCTCGAGGCCGCCCCATTCCAGCTCCTCGCCTACTACACCGCTCTAAGAAAGGGGCTTGACCCCGACAGGCCGAGGCTTCTCACAAAGGTGGTCAGGTAGTAAGCGCGCTATCCTCGCTTCCTCGCGAGGCACCAGCCGTGTCTTATCTCCTCTCCGTGGATACATTGGGTGGGATAGTCAAGTATGCTGCACATGGACATTACTGTGTCGTTGTCGAGGAGGTAGTCGATCTTCTGGGCCTCCCTGCACGCGGGGACCACGCCGAGCTTGAGGACCCTGTGGAAGTAGGTCTCGACGACCCTGTGGTTGTGGAGTATTTTCTCCGCGAGGACCTCGCCCCTCCTAGTGAGGCTTATGGACCTCCAGGGTTCGCGGCGGAGGAGCCCCTTCTCCTCAAGCCTCCTAACCACGTCGACCACGCTCGCCTCCCTGACCCCGAACCTCTCCGCCAGGATCCGCGTGCCCGTCCTCGCCTGCCCGCGCGTCTTTACAAGCGCCACGAGGTAGCTTGCCTCCCTCTGGCTGAGGACCTGAGTAGGCATCGACACCTATCGGGGCACTGGCTGGGATATATTCTAGCCTTTCTTTTACGCCTACGCCTATGTGTCTCCCCTCGGCGGGCCCCCGCTACGGTATGGGCATCTCTATTATCCCTGACTCGACCAGCGCCTCTAGGATCCTGCGGGACCTCCCTATAATCTCCGAGGCCTCGGCGACCTCGTGCTGGTAGCTCAGCTTCCTCCGCGCGAGACCCTGCTGGGAGAGCTTCTCCGCCACGGCGGCCGCGACCCTTGGATAGACCTGCCACTCCTCCATCGTGGGTATGATGTAGTCCTCCGACAGGCCCCTCTCCTCTGCGCAGAGGGCGAGCTCGTCGGCCGCCCTCATCATGGCCTCGTAGCTGATCTGTCTGGCGCTGCAGTCCAGCGCCCCTCGGAAGACCGATGGGAATACTAGGCTGTTGTTGACTTGGTTCGGGAGGTCGCTTCTCCCCGTGGCCACGACCGCCGCTCCAGCAGCCTTTGCCTCCCAGGGCCATATCTCTGGGACAGGGTTGGCTAGGGCGAAGACTATCGGGTCCCGCGCCATGAGCCTTATGTCCTCAGGCTTGACGATCCCGGGGCCGGGGGTAGAGGCCGCGATAAGTATGTCGGCGTCCTTGAGCGCCTCCCTCAGACCCCCCTTAAGCTTTCCCCTATTCGTCCTTATGGCGGCCTCATACTTCCAGCGGTTCCTCAGCATTAGGCTGTCCAAGTCCTCCCTCTCGGCATGGAGAATACCGTTCTTATCCAGCAACACCATCTCGCCAGGGTCGAAGCCGTACTTCTCGAGGAGCTTGTAGGTTGCTATGTTGGCTGCGCCAGCACCCAGAAGGACTACCCGGCACCCTCTCGGAGACCTGCCAGTCAGCTTCAAAGCGTTGATGAGGGCTGCGAGGGTCGCCGCCGCGGTACCCAGCTGGTCGTCATGCCAGACTGGTATCGAGAGCTCCGACATGAGCCTCTCCAAGATGTAGAAGCAGTGTGGCGACTCGATGTCCTCTAGGTTCAAGCCTCCGAATGAGGGCTCGAGGGCCTCGGCGATCTCGATGAACCTCTCAGGCGTCTCCGCCCTCACGACAATAGGTATCGCGTCGACGCCACCCAGATACTTGAAGATTAGGGCCTTCCCCTCCATCACCGGTAGGGCGGCCTCGGGGCCTATCCCTCCGAGCCCAAGGACCCTCGTCCCATTCGTGATCACCGCTATCGTGTTCCACCTGTTTGTGAGGCTGAAGGAGGCCTCCTTATCCCTCACGATCTCCTCGCAGACCTTGGCGACGCCCGGGGTGTACCAGACCGCGAAGTCCTTAAGGCCCCTAACGGGGACCTTCGGATGGACCTCTATCTTCCCCCTATAAACCCTTGAATACTTTACGGCGAGCGATCCATGATCGTCACGATCCAAATCACTCCACCGAGATACGTTGTATAGGGGGGCATAATAGTTTTCGCCAATTATGCGGCCTCACAACAATGCATAACGCCGCTAGACCCCTGAAGCTTGTCTAGGCGGCAGCCGAGTATTATGCGCCGCGTCCGTGTCTTTCTTCCCGGCCTCTCGACGCGGTTTTGTCAGATTGCCGGCGCGTGAGGAGCATCTACACACTTCCCCTCACGACGGGGTTCCTGATGGAGCCGATCCTCTCCACCTCGATTTCCACCACGTCACCCACCTTGAGGAGCCTAGGCTCCGGCTTCGCGAAGATTCCGACACCGGCCGGCGTGCCTGTCGCGATTATGTCGCAGGGCTCGAGGGTCATCACGGTGCTGATGAAGGAGATGAGCGTATCTACCTTGAAGATCATGTTGCCCGTGTTGGAGTCCTGCCTTGTCTCGCCGTTCACGCGCGACATTATCCTCAGGACGTGCGGGTCAGGTATCTCGTCCCTCGTAACTATCCATGGTCCAGTGGGGGCGAAGGTGTCGAAGGATTTGCCGCGGGTCCACTGCCCGTCCTTGAACTGGAGGTTCCTCGCGGAGATGTCGTTGAAGGCCGCGTATCCGCAGACATATTCATAGGCCTCCTCCGGCCTGACGCCCCTACACCTCTGGCCCATAACCACTGCGAGCTCCGCCTCATAGTCCAGCTGCGTAACTATCGAGGGGTACTCGATGGGGTCGTAGGGCCCGTTCAGCGCCGTGTGGGGCTTCATGAATATTATCGGCTCGTCCGGGATCTTCGCCTTAGACTCCTCGGCATGGTCGCGGTAGTTCAGTCCCACGCACACGATCTTGGGCTTGTTGTCTGAGGGTGCCAGAAGCTTCACCTGGCTGAGCCTCAGCACCCTCGGGAGGCGGTCCTTGACGCTGGTCACCCTCTCCCTGAAGTCCCTCTCGGCCGTGAAGCGCTCCACGAAGTCCGAGAAGAATGGGGGGAGACCGATCCCAAGCGCCTCCTCGATCATCTCCCTCGTCACGACGAATTCTCCCTCCACGATGCCATAGGTCAGGAGGTCTCCGATCCTGAAGCGCGCGAGCCTCATACCACGCATCCACCGACGGATAATTGGGGCTACTCCTCCGCTATAAACCGCTCCCGCTGGGCAAAAACGTTATAGCCTGGGGCCTCAGACGCGGTGAGGATAGGGGCCGTGGCCTAGCAAGGTAGGGCGCCGGGCTCCAGATCCTGATGAAGCTGGCCAGCAGGGGCAGAGACCCGGAAGCCGTGGGTTCAAGTCCCACCGGCCCCAATATTAGTTATTATTTTGAGGATGGGTTGGGAAATGGTTGGGGGAGGGTGGGTGCACCAGTGTTTCTCTTGACGTAGTTTTCTAGCCGCGCCTGCTTCCTAGTCATGGCGAAGCCCACGTATCTGTAGAAGTTTGTATTACTGCTGGCTCGAATATAGATCACATATGCATCCTTGTTATGCGTGTATTGCTTCCCCGTCCTAGGATCATGTATTACAGTTCCTCGCAAATAATGGAGTTTTGGCCCTGTTGACTCTATGCCAAGTCTCCTAAGAAGCTCCTTAACATATATGAGTAGTCTCTGGTCGGTGTTGAGGATAAATATGTGTCCATTCTTGTCAACACTTCC
>JAVVGN010000104.1:0-6063 GCA_032249095.1 Candidatus Caldarchaeales archaeon
TAATATTCAGGGGAAAAGCCCAACTTACTTACGCTATGTGGACATCCAAGATTGTTAAGACCTAAATATGGGGCGGGGAGCATTTCTGAGAGAGCGAGAGTTTGAGTCCCCAGCTCGTCGACCCGCTTGAACTGATAAAGTCGACCGCACGGTATCTGAAGGAGAATAAGCTCGTCTCTCCCCCTAAGTGGGCGCCCTTCGTGAAGACTGGAGTTTCGAAGGATAGGCCTCCCCAGGACCCTGACTGGTGGTATATACGGTGCGCAGCCCTCTTGAGGAAGCTCTATCTAAGAAACGGTCTAGGGGTCTCGAGGCTCAGGAGAATGTACGGCGGTAGACACAGGATGGGGCATAGAAACCCACACTTCGCCCCGGGGAGCGGGAGCGTGATCAGGAAGGCTCTGCAGCAGCTTGAGGCGGCGGGACTGGTTGAGAAGACGAAGAAGGGGAGGGTCGTGACGGCGAAGGGGCGCCGCCTGATCGAGGAGATTAGCGAGAGCATAATGAAGAGGCAGGCTAAGGCTCAGTAGAGCGTCTCAGGGTCTTGTCGGACAGAAGTGCGTGTGCCGTTTCGGAGGAGATTGAGCGACTCCGCCTCCTATATCTGAGGGGGGCGATGGGTCTGCGGGAGTATTTCGAGGGCCGCGTTAGGCTCGAGATAGAGTATGAAAACCTGCGCGAGGAGGAGGTTAGGAGAGAGGTCTCAGGTAGGCGAAGCCTCTCTACTCGCCGTACTTCTGGGTCCTGTTAGCGAGATCCATAAGTATGTTCATAAGATCCATGCCTCTGATCCTGCCGATCGCCCCGACCGCCGCATCGACCTCGTTAAACCTCTGTGAGGCATCCCGCCTAACGCCGTAGCCGTTGATGAGGACCGGGACCGGGTCGCCTCTATGCTCCCCAGTGATGGAGCTTGTCGTGTGATCTCCTGTAACGCAGATTATCAACTCCTCGCTTGGCGGGTTGTAGTTTCTAGCTAGGGCCGCGTCGATGCTCTCCAAGAAAGTGGCCTTCTTCAACGGGTCTTTGTCGTGCGCCGCGGTGTCGGTTCCCTTGATGTGGAGAAAGACGAGGTCATAGTTCTTCAATGCCTGGAATGCTTTGCTGAACTTGGAGTCGAGGTTGGTGTTTAGTGTCCCAGTTGCTCCCTCAGCCTCCACGACCTCCATGCCGGCGGAGCTGCAAACCCCCTTGTAGAGTGCTCCACCAGCTATGACTGCCGCCCTGACACCATACCTCTCTGCTAACGAGGGCAGCGACGGCATCTTCCCCGCCCCCCTTGGCAGGATCATGTTTGCCTGAGGCTTACCAAGCTCTCTACGCCTCGCGTTGATGGGGTGCCTCTCAAGCATCTCTCTGTATCTCGTCATCAGTTTCTTGAGGATCTCTGCCGTCCTTCGACTTGCAGCGTCGTCGCTCGTTGGTTGTGGCCACAGGAGTCTCGCACCCTCCTTATGAGGGTCCGCGTCACTTACCCTATCACTCACGTCGCCCCTCAGTACGAGGACGCATCGATGCTCCACCGTGTGTCTCAGTATGACCTCTACTCCGTCGACCTCCCTGACCTCTGTGAGGCTCGCTATCAGCTCCGCGGCCTCCTCGCTGCTTATTCTACCCGCCCTCCTATCCACAACTGTATCGCCGCTGACTGTCGCTAGGTTGCATCTGAAGGCCACATCGCCGGCCCGCAGCATTATCCCCGCGCCGAGAGCCTCGAAGGGCCCCCTCCCAGTATAGTATTTGAGGGGATCATAGCCTAGGATTGCGAGATGGCCGGTATCACTTCCCACCGGTATCCCGGGCGAGAAGGGGTCCATCAACCCCGTCATACCTGCCGCCGCCAACCCGTTTATGAAGGGAATCCTCGCAGCCTGGAGCGGAGTCAAGCCCTGAAGAGCTTTGGAAGGCCTGTCTCCAACCCCGTCCAGCAGAATTATAATCGTCTTCACGGAACATACGTTGTGCACAGCCATTTATATAACCAACCTCTTACAACGCGTCCTAAGCGCCCATAGAGAGGGATGAGCGTTGTCCCCGACAATCGTCTCCTCAGAGTACCTGTATCGTGGCCGTCTCATCAGTCTCAAGCTAGTGAGGGCCGTCTATTCGCGGGGAGAGGTTGTTAGGGAGGTTGTTGAGCATCCAGGCTCCGTAGTCATAGCCCCGGAGCTGGAGCCGGGGGTATACCTGCTCCTCAGGCAGCACAGGATAAGCGTGGGGGAAGTGCTACTCGAGCTTCCGGCCGGGACGATCGAGGCTGGAGAGAGGCCTGAGGTCTGCGCGGCGCGGGAGTTGGAAGAGGAGACGGGCTACAAGGCCGGACAACTGATACATCTTGCACGGACCTACTCCACACCCGGTTACTCAACCGAGACGATGGACATCTTCTTAGCGAGGAACCTCGAGGAGTCCTCCTCTAAACTCGAGGCTGACGAGGAGATAGAGCTGATAAGGATGAATCGGGAGGCGATCTCGCGGGCGATAAGGGCGGGAGAGATTAGGGACCTTAAGACGATCGCCGCGCTGTTCCTCGCCTTCAGCTACCGGTAAAGCGTCAAGAGTGCTTTGTTCTCCGCGTTTTTCCTAAGCCAGCCGGCTCTAGGTTGAGCACGATCGTCTTCAAAACCATCATCTCCTCGATCGAGTATCCAATCCCCTCTCTGCCTATTCCGGAATCCTTCACGCCCCCAAAGGGGAAATAGCCTACGCCGTGGCGCGGAAAATCGTTCACCGTAACTGCGCCGCACTGTAGGAGCTTAGCCACCTTCCACATCCTATAGATGTCCCTTGTGAAGACGCAGGAGTCCAGACCGTATCTACTGCGGGACGCGATCTCGAGCGCATCATCCTCATCCCGAACCCTACAGATAGTGACAACTGGCCCGAAGGTTTCCTCCCAGAGGATCCGAGCATTTCTGGGGACGTGGTCCAGGACCGTGGGCTCGTGGTAACAGTTGTGATACCTGCCTCCCTTGAGAAGCTTCGCCCCCTTCGATACCGCATCGGAGACGAGGGCGTTCACCCTCTCCGCGGCGGCCCTATTGATTAACGGCCCCATAGTGACGCCCTCAAGCCTCGGGTCGCCGAACTTCACCCTGTCAACGAACTTAAGCACCTTCTCGACGAACTGGTCAGCCACTTTATCAACCACAAGGATGGCGCTTATGGCGTCGCATCTCTGTCCAGCATTCCTCAGAGAGCCCGCGACACACCTCTCGGCGGCCAGATCCAAGTCCGCGTCGTCAAGCACGATGGCGTACGCCTTTCCGCCAAGCTCAAGGTGGAGTCTCTTATTTGCAGCTACGCGAGCGATCTCTCTCCCAACTTCCGTCGAGCCCGTAAATGAGATCATTCCCACGTCCTCGTGAGCTGCTAGGTGAGAACCTATCCTGCCCGGCCCGGTGACAACGTTGAGAGCCCCTGCCGGGACTCCGGCCTCCTCTAGCGCCCTCGCCAAGAGTAGCTGGCTGAGCGGGGTATCGCTCGCCGGCTTCACGACGACTGTGTTGCCCGAGAGGAGGGCTGGTATGATCTTGGCCGCCGGTATGTAGAGTGGATAGTTGAATGGTCCTATTGCTCCAACTGTGCCGACAGGCTCCCTCAAAATTATGGCCACCTTCCCCATGGTGTCGGTGGACCAGTCGCCCGGGCGATACTCCCCGCCAACCTTAGATACGTCCTCCATCGTCATTCTCATCCTCTCCACGACCGCCGTTATCTCCCCCAGAGCATCCGCTCGGGGCTTCCCCGCCTCCAGCATGAGGGCTGAGGCGAATTCATCCCTATGCTTCTCAATAATGGAGGCTGCCTCATGGAAGATCTCGATCCTGTCTATCGCTGCGATGGACCTTATTCTGGCCCGTGCAGTCTTGGCGGCGTTAACCGCCTCGTCTACGTCACGCTCGTTACCCTTCTGGGCATAGGCTATGACGCTGTCGTCTATTGGGGTATCGACCGCGAATAACTCGTGGGAGACGCTCTCAACCCAGTGCCCTCCAATAAACATCTTGAAAACAGGCAGCCCATCAGCTCCCTCCCTGTGGACCGGTTGGAAGAACTCGCCGAGACTCAAAGTCGGCTTCCCAAGCTGGCGCGCAATCTCTAAACTCATGGCCTTGACTCAACATGCTCCAGCGCCTAAATATATACGTGTTTGAAGACGCGTCCTTGAGTTAATTTCTTGGAGGAGATGAGTCGGTTTACTAGGGGCTTGATGGGCTAAAGTTAATGAAGTTTCTTAATTGACGGACCATGCTCATATGTGAATGTGAAATTAAGTGGAAAAAAGAGTGGGGGAGGGGTTTGGCTGACCACCCGTGCGGCATCTGGGAAACCCTAGAGGAGGCCGGGCGTCATATATTTAGTCGCAACACCCAACAGCGAGGCGCGTCATACACTTCGTCATGCCTGCCTCCTGGTTTTATCCCTGCGCCGGCATGGCCAGCCTCCCCCGAGCTTCCATCCTATACGTTGTCCAGATTCTCGATAACACCTCTTTCTCCATCCTCGCGGTAAGTTGAAATACCGTGGTATTGTTTGCTGAAGCTGCCAGCCTCTGCAAAGCACGTCTCAAGTGACCGCTATGGATCTTCTTTCCTCCACGGACTGGTCTAAATAATCCTAGAAGGTTTGCCATCTTTCTGAGACCCATCGGCTGGTCAAGGTAAGGTATCAGCTCGGCCAAAGCCACCTGAGCCTTGATATTCCCACGAATACCTAACTCATCTACGAGCCTTCCGTAGGCAGGGTATCTCCTCACGATCTCCTCGTCTATCTTTTTCGCCATCTCCTCCATCTGCTTCTCTATGAAGGAGATGGCTGGCTTCAGCAAAACCCTCTCACTCTCTGACAGGGCTTTGGCTTTATTGACGAGTTGTTGACGAGTCTTCAGAAGAGACCTATAGGCCAGAATCATCCTACGCATAACTAGGAAGTCCTCAGTAACTTTTTTGAACCACCTCTCCTCAACACTAATCAAGGCCTTTATGTCTCCCCTCGTAGTCTTCGGCAACTTATGCTCCTGCGCACCTTCTCAATCAACGTAAGCCTCCTGAGATAATAGACCTCCACCCCCCTCCCTAGTAGTTCTATAGCACCGTCCGTGTGCTGGACAGGCAACGTATCCATGAATAGCTTGTCTCCGGGCCCAGCCGGAACCTAGCCGAAGCTGTCTACGTGTTTGAAAGTTGTTCCGTCAGTAGTGTATGTTATATCCTGTATCTCTCGCTATTCTTCTTAGTCCTGTGGACATCTGCATAGAACTTCAATATCCCTACACCTCCTTATTCTGTGTCTTTATCTCGTATGGCCTCGCCACTATGTGGAACCTCTCCACCTGCTCCCTCTCTAGGACTATCGAGTTGAGTGGTGGTAGGTGGTAGATTCTCGGCGGCGTCTCTCCCACCGTCGCCTTGTATATCAGACACCAAAGCGTCTCGATGGAGGGTATCATCCACGTCCTCAGCCTTCCATCCCACTCGTTCTGAACAACCACTACTCCGTCTGGAGTCGGAGTAATATTCAGAACCCTATCCACAGGGTATCTAAAGACCTCTAGGAACCTCTCGGATAGCTCCCGCCACGCCTCGGCGACGAATCTCTGCATGATTAGGAAAGACTTGTAGTGTCGCACGCCCTCGTCTGCCCCATAGTCCCTGAAGACCACGTAATATCCCTCATACCTCCCTAGCTCCGAATCCCTAAGCCTCATCCACAGATAAGCCATCACCAACCTATCTCCATCACCCGTTTCGGATAAGACCCTCCACCGGCCCCACATATAAAGAGTAGTGGCCCCAATAGTCGGGCCATCCCTAACTTGGACTCACTATGCTCAAGCAGAACTATTACCAAAATATATAAAGACCTCGGAGGCTAATACTGCCAAGAGAACTATACTACGCCCTAACAAACATTAGGTGCTGGGGAAGGGGGTAGGCGTTGTTAAAGAGCTCGTCTCCAAACTATTTAAGCTTCTTCTGAGCATGGTGTATTATGGAGTTTCGTGAGCTTAGTGATTTTGAGTGGGGTGTCGTTAGGCCTTTTCTTCCTCCTAGGTCTAGG
>JAVVGN010000105.1:0-5995 GCA_032249095.1 Candidatus Caldarchaeales archaeon
GGGAGCCCCCGGTGTGTAGAGTTCTGGGGTTTTTCCCCTCGCTGCCGGGGGCCTATCCCGGTGCCCGAAGCCGTCACCACTAGTTGCTTGACCTTTTTCACCAACTCCCAACATTGTCGTCCACTTGGTCTATTCTTGTAGTATGTCATCGCCAGCCTAGTGACAGCCCGATGTAACCTACCATTATATATCCTCCTCCAATACTCCCTTCTAGACGAGCTAGTCGGTTTGTAGAGTCCTAAAAGCTTCTTCAACTCCCTCAGAGAACTATTGACGAAATCAGCATACGTTAGCAGCTCTGCCAGAGCCTCCCTGCCAGCCAAACTGCCGTCTATCCCCAGCCCCTCAAGAAGCACATTATAGGCTGGATACCTCTTACCAGCCTCCTCAGTTATCTTTTTAGCCATCTCCTCCATCTGCTTCTCTATGGATGAGATAGCTGGCTTCAGAACTTCCCTCTCAACATCAGACAAAGCCCTGTATTTGTTCATTAGTTGCTGACGAGTCTTCGATAGAGACCTGTGGGTCAGAATCATCCTCCGCATAACTAGTAGGAAGTCCTCAGTTACTCTTCTGAACCACCTCTCCTCAATGTTCATCAATGCCTTTATGTCTCCCTTAGGCATAGAACACGGAAATATCCCTATATAGCTAGACCTATGGGGAAACGAGGTAATATTCAAGAGAAAAGGACAAACAACACTATACGGATACCCTACGATCTATCTCTCTTAGATATTACGGGGCCTATTAACCCTGCTCTTATCGCGTGGTCTGCCAACACTATTCCCACGACCGCCTCCACCACTGGGACGGCCCTAGGGACGACAGAGGGGTCGTGCCGCCCTGTCACAACGACCTCCTCCATCTCCCTCTTAGCGACATTTAAAATTAAATGAGGGAGTGATCCGTAGCTATCACGAGGGAGGATCAGTAGAGTTGGGAGCTGGCGGCGCGCCGCGCCTGAGGATCTTTAACACCCTCAGCAGGGAGGTCGAGGACTTCCAGCCCATCGAGCCGCCCAGCGTCAAGATGTATGTCTGCGGCCCCACCGTGCAGGACTACGCCCACTTGGGCCACGCAAAGACGTACATCGTCTTCGACGTCCTCTACAGGCTCCTCACATTCCTCGGATACAGGGTGAAGTATGCGCGGAATATTACCGATGTTGGGCATCTGAGGGAGGACACTCAGGAGGACAGGATAGTGGCGGGGGCGGCCCGCGAGAAGCTGGACCCCATGGAGCTGGTCGACAAATACATGTTCGCATTTTTCCGAGACATGGACAGGCTGAACATTAGGAGGCCCACAGTCCAGCCGCGGGCCACGATGCACATAGTTGACATGTGGGAGGCCATCGACAAGCTGTTCAAGAAGGGCCACGCCTACCACGTGGACGGGAACATATACTTCGACGTCTCGAGCTACGAGTACTATGGACAGCTCTCCAAGATCAAGAGGGAGGAGCTTGTGAGGCACAGAGTTGAGCCGGCGCCGGGCAAGAGAAACCCGGCCGACTTCGCCCTGTGGAAGAGGGCCGAAAAGGGCTACCTACTCAAGTGGAACAGCCCCTGGGGTGAAGGATTCCCGGGGTGGCACATCGAGTGCAGCATCATGTCCATCAAGCATCTCGGGGAGCAGATAGACATACACGGCGGCGGGCAGGACCTCATCTTCCCCCACCACGAGAACGAGATAGCTCAGTCCGAGTGCATAACGGGGAAGAGGCCCTTCGCGAGATACTGGGTCCACGTCGGCTACCTCACCGTGAGGGGCGAGAAAATGTCCAAGAGCCTCGGCAACTTCATCACGATAGACGAGGCCCTAAAGGACTATACGCCGAACGACCTCAGACTCTTTATCCTAAGCTCCCACTACAGGAGCCCCCTAGACTACTCCGAGGGCGCGATGAGTCAGGTCGTGGCCATAAGGGAGAGGGTAGAGGAGACCTACCGCCGCGTCCTCGAGGCGCAAGAGTATGCTGCGGAGAGTGGGGAGCCAGACAGCTCCTACCTCGATGCGGTTGGAAGGACATATGGAAGAATCTTGGAGAGCCTGTGCAGCGACCTTAACACGCCCGAGACGATCTCTAGCCTCATCGAGCTCACGAGACAGATCAACGCCCACCTCGACAAGACTCGGGCCCCGCGGAGAGCCGAGATCACGACAACCCTCAGCCTGTTATCGAATATTTTCGAGGTCCTCGGGCTCAAGGCTCCAGAGACGCGTGTGGAGGCCGAGAGGCTTCATCAAGTCATACAGCGCCTCCTCGCCGCCAGGGAGAGCCTGAGAAGGCAGGGGAACTACGCCGCCGCCGACCTGATCAGGACAGCGCTGAGGGAGGCTGGGGTCGAGGTTGAGGACACGGCCCAGGGCCCGAGGTATCGGCTGTCGCGGTAGCCTGCTCAGTTTTTAATAGGCTCCACTCGGCTAGAGCGTTGCGGGATGATTGCCCTCGTTCTTGCGGGAGGCCTCGGGAAGAGGCTGCGGCCGCTGACCGACAAGACCCCCAAGCCGCTCATAGATGTTGCGGGGAAGACAATAGCAGAGTGGCAGGTCGAGTGGCTTAGGATGCACGGCTTTAGGAGAATAGTCTTCTGCGTCGGATATCTCAGCGAGAAGTTTGTGGAGAGGCTTGGGGACGGGTCCAGCCTCGGCGTGGAGATACAGTACTCCGTGGAGAGGGAGCAGCTCGGAACGGGCGGGGCGCTGAAGAACGCCGCGAGGCTCTGCGCCAATGAGGACTACCTCCTGGTGGTTAATGGAGACATAATCACGGATCTGGACCCGATACGCGTGGTCTCAAGCCTCAAAGAGGCCCTAGGCGCCATAAGTCTAGTACCGCTGCCATCAATCTACGGAATAGTCAAGTTTGACGAGCAGTCGTTACTGGTCACCGAGTTCAGGGAGAAGCCTCTCCTATACGACTACTGGATAAACGCGGGTGTCTACGGATTCACCACAGAGATCTTCGACTACCTCCCGGAGAAGGGCTCCCTCGAGGCCGAGACTATGCCCGCGCTAGCCCGGGTGAGGAGGCTTAAAGCGGTCCCCTACCGTGAGGCTTTCTGGAAAAGCATAGAGACGTACAAGGACATAGAGGAGGCGGAGAGGTTTCTCTCGGGGAGGCGGGCCGAGGGGAGCCGCATAGGCTAGGCGGCTCCGAGAGTCTCTGCCTTGATGGTGGGAGAAAGGTCTTTATAACGTCTGGCAAGGGAGGATGGTTGAGTGGGTGTGGGGGAGGCTCCCAAGCCTACAATCATAAAGTTTGAGCTGGAGGATGTGAGCGACCTAATCCTACTGGCCTCGTCTCTCCCGATACCGCTCCTAAACTACTCGTCGGCGAGCAAGACATACTTCCTCTTGGCCTCAGGCCTCGGCGGAAGTCTGATCGTTTACTATGTAACGGACGCGGCCCCTCCGGCGGGCCGGTACATACACGTCGACAAGGTCTCTGGGAAGTACAGTTTCGGCAACACCCTCTCGCTGGAGCCAAACCATGTCAGCGTACTTGTGTTGAGGGTCCGGGAGCAGGCGCTCCTAGAGTTCTAGAGCCTCCTCGCCATTACGTAGGCGTCCTCGCCGTCGACGTAGTAGTGCTTAGCGACCTTGACCACCCTGTATCCGAGGGAGTAATAAAGGTTGATCGCGACCGTGTTGGTCACCCTAACCTCCAAATACGTCTCGTCACAGCTGTAAGCCTCCTTGAGGACCTCGAGCGTCCTCTCGAGGAGCCGCCTCCCGATCCCCCTCCCCCTGTATTCGGGGAGGACCGCTACAGAGACGATGTGCCCCAGCTTCCTCAGCCTGAAGGACTCGATCTTCGACATACCCCACTCTATCCTGCACATGACGTACCCGACTATCGCGCCTTCAACCTCGGCGACCAAGAAGGCGTCTGAGTTGCTCTTGTATATCGTGTAGAAGAACGAGTAGGAGTAGTTCTCGGGGAGGCAGACCCTGTTGATCTCCATCACGGCTAGTAACTCCTCCTCTCTGACCGGCCTTATAATGCACTCGGCCTGCGGCCTTGACTCAGCCTTGACCAACCGCTAATAGTTGGGCTCCCCCGCCCCCTAATATATAAATTTCTAAAAAATCCTGTAAGCCGTTGGGGGAGATGGGGCCGTATTGTGGACGTATATACGGGTGGGTTCTGTATGGAGGGATAATACGCAAAATATAAAAGCTGCCAAAAGATTAAGTTTGATGAGGTGAACAGGTTTAAAACTCTTATCCCTGTCATCCGGGGGTGAGGCCAAATGGTATTAGGGCGTAAGGATGTTGAGGGGTACATCTGCCCCGAGTGCGGGAGCGACAACATCGTCACGGACTCGAGGACGGGTGAGATTAGCTGTGGTGACTGTGGATACGTTATTCTAGCTCATGATGTTGACCGTGGGCCCGAGTGGCGGAGCCTCGACGATGATCAGCAGACGCGGGCGAGGACGGGAGCCCCGCTCTCCATAATGTACCGCGACCACGGCCTATCTACGGTCATTAACAGGGTGGGTGAAGACGCCGGTGGGAGGCGGCTTCCTAAAGAGGTTAGGGAGAAGATGCTGAGACTCAAGAAGCTTGACCAGACCTCGCAGATTAATGCGTCGGAGAACAGAAACCTCCAGCAGGCCGCCAACATACTGGAGATCTACGTCGACAAGCTCCACATCCCCCAGTCGGTCGCCGAGATGGCCATGTCCATCTACAGGAGGGCCCTCAAGGCTGGCCTGGTGAGGGGGCGGTCGATAAGGAGCATCATGGCTGCGGCCACCTACGCCGCCTGCAGGATGAGTGGGATGCCCAGAGATCTACGCGAGTTCGAGCGTGCCTACCCGATAGTAAAGAGGAAGACCATCGCCCAGGGCTACAGACTGCTGGTGAAGAACCTGAATCTGAGGATCCCCGTGGTGGACCCGGCCCTCTACATCAGGAAGATTGCGTCGAGGGTGAAGCTTGACGAGAGGACGGTCCAGGAGGCTCTCAACCTACTGAACAAGGCCGCAGAGAGGGGAGCCACCGTCGGCAAGGACCCCGTAGGAATCGCAGCAGCCGCGCTCTACATGGCCTGCCAGGAGACGATGCAGAACATCACCCAGAAGGACATAGCTAGGGCGGCGGGAGTCACGGAAGTGACCGTGAGGAACAGGTTCAAGGGTCTGAAGGAGATCCTGGAGAGCGCGCCCGCCGCGGCTTAGGGCCGCCCGCCCGTCTAGTTCTAAGAGCTCTCTTCCGCCAGCTGGGTCATAGACGGTTAGGTTGAAGAGTAATCCTTTTTTGGCGCGCTATGTGGAAGTGTATTGAGGCCTCGGGTCTATGCCCATCGAGGGTATCGAGTGGATAATGGTTGTAGGCGTCGTCCTAGCCATGCTCCTCTGGAGCCCTGAGAGGATGCCCGAGATCGCGCGGTCCATAGGCCGCTTCATGAGGGAGATTCAGAAGGCGAGGGCCGAGCTTGACACGTATGCTAGGGAGGCTCTGAGTCCCGGGGTCGAGAGCGTCAAGTCCGCGGACAGGGAGCTGGTGGAGGCGGCGCGGAAGCTAGGAATTGCGACGGAGGGCCTTAGGCGTGATGAGATCGTAGCGCTGATAAATAAGGCTTTGGGGTCTGGTGAGGCCTCCTCTAAATAACCTCGAGGTTCTCCGGAGGTATCCCCAGCTCCGCCAGAATCTTCCGCACTTTCTCCCTCTGGTCGCCTTGGAGCATTATTATTCCGTTCTTGACCGCGCCTCCGCATGCGCACTTGGTCTTCAGCACTGATGCAGCCTCCTCGATGTCTATGCTGCTCTTGTCGAGCCCCTCGATTATCGTCATGATCTTGTTCCACTTCTTCGACTCCAGCTTGATCTTGACACGCTGCTGCTCATATTCAATCGTCTGGCAAACGCACAGGCTCTTCGGGAGCGAGCACGTAGGGCATATCTCAGCCATTATTTCTCTCCTAGACCCCTCGGTTGAACAACTCTTCTGGCAGATATAAACATTACCAGCGCTGTG
>JAVVGN010000106.1:0-5968 GCA_032249095.1 Candidatus Caldarchaeales archaeon
TTTATCTCTCCTCTTCTACACATATTAAATGGCTTCTATAACTTCAGATCTTCGGGTTTCTGGGGCCAAATGGGGCAGGAAAAACGACGACGATCAACGTCCTCACAACAATCATGAAGCCGACTTCGGGTCGAGGAGTAATCTCGGGCTACGACGTGTTGGAGGAGCCGGCAAAGGTAAGAGAGGTGATCGGATACGTCCCCCAAGACCTCACCGGCTATGAGAACTTAATGCTCCATGCGTCACTCTATCATTTAGCGCGAAGCGAGGCCAAAGCAAAGGCGAGAGAAGTGCTGAGATTCATGGAGCTAGAAAGATTCGCCGACAAGAAAGTCGAAACATACTCTGGCGGAATGAAAAAAAGGCTTGAGATCGGCTGCGCACTAATCCACCAACCACAAGTACTCTTCCTTGACGAGCCTACACTTGGCCTTGATGTCCAGACACGCGCTAGGATCTGGGAACACATCAGGCTCCTCTCAAGGGACCATGATGTAACAATTTTCCTGACCACGCACTACATGGATGAAGCAGACTCGTTGTGTGACCGCGTAGCTATTATAGATAATGGCCGGATAAAGGCTATAGATACGACCACAAACCTGAAGACATCTATTGGCGGGGATCTGATAGAGTTGGAGGTGGCTCATACCAATTCTAGTGTGGGGGAGGCCATTAGTTCCATCCGGGGCGTTAACGAGGTCTCTCAGGAGGACGGAGTTATCCGGATTTGGGTCGAGAGAGGTGAACTCGTGATGCCTCAGCTGCTCGGCGAGCTAATCAGGCTTGGAGTCGATTTACGGCGAGCGGAGATGAAGAGGCAGAGTTTGGATGAGGTGTTCCTCAGACTGACCGGCAGGTCTCTAAGAGACATGGGAGGCAGCCGGGACGAGATAATGAGGAGAAACATCACCATTAGGAGGATGAGGAGAAGTTGAGGGAGATATCAGAGATCGGGGCATTAGCCTATAGGGAGCTGAAAAAGTGGTACAGGTCCCCAATACTCATCTTCATGACCTCGATTCAGCCACTTCTCTGGATGGGATTGTATGGCAAGGCCCTAAACCTCACAGGACTGCTTAGGATCCCTGAAGACCTCTTGAGCCAGCTTCCGCCTGAAGCGACGCAAAGGCTAGCCCTGATAATCAACTAGGTTCTCTCACGATACTTTGGGTCCTCGGACATAGACTTCTTCAGCTACATCGCTGTGGGCATGATGGAAGTGATCCTTCTCTTCACCGCGATGTCGAGCGGGATGTCCGTGGCCTGGGACAGACGGCTCGGCTTCCTAAACAAGCTACTATGCGCCCCTATCAACCGCAGCTCTATCCTCTTCGGGAAGGTAGCTTCCTCAGTAGTTAGGGGTGTCGCGCAGGCGCTCCTAGTCATGCTGATCGGGCTGGCCCTAGGGCTACATATCCATGTAGCTGGGCCCGCAGAGTTCCTGGCGGCACTTCTGGTGCTTGCACTACTGTGTGGATCCTTCTCGACTATCATAACAGCGCTGACCCTGAAGATAAAGACTTGGGAGTATCATATCGCGATAAACAACCTGATAACGTTGCCGCTAATGTTTACCAGCAGCGCGCTATACCCTATCTCCCTGATGCCAGACTGGCTCAGAGCCCTAGCCACAGTTAACCCGCTTACACATGGAATAGAAGCTTTGAGACAACTACTTCTTCTAGGCGAGGGGGTGGTTAATCCCGTGGTAATCCCCCATATCTGGTTCCTAGTGGTCTTCGCGGCAGGCTCCTTCGTCCTCGGCTACTTCTTGTCGGGTCTCGCACTGAGGAGCATCTGACGCTGAGTGGTTCAGAAGAGGGAGAACCGCCCCCTCATAAGGGCCCTCCTCATCAAGGCTTTCTCCAGCCAGACTCCTAGGACTGCGAGGGAGAGGACTACTACGAATCCTGTGAGGAAGAGTTGGTATGGGTGGAGATAGAAGTTCCCCGTGGCGGAGGCTACGATTGGATGAATGATGTAGAAGAATGGGGAGTAAGTGAGGGCGGCCCGTAGGTCAGGCGGCAGCACCTCCACGGGTATTGCTCCACTAGTGAATGGGACAGCGAACTGTACGACGTTTAGAACAATCCATGGGGAGCGCAGCGCTATGAGCATGATGGATAGTACCGAGCTGAAGAGGTAGAGAAAGGCGATGGCTTGGATGAGGGCTGGGACCATGAGCTCGGGCCGGGCTACCGTTATATTGGTGCCGAAGCTCACTGCTGAGATCAGGAGCAGGAACGGGCCGCCGATCGCGAAGTCTAGCAGCGAGATAACAATCCTTCCCGTAACGTGAAGCCTCACACTACCCCCCGAGACCAGCACGTTCTCAAGTATTCCCTCCTGTATCGATGTCGAGAGGGAGTTAGCTGCCCACGTAAAGGATGAGACCAAGATGAATGAGAAGAAGCTCCATGTCAATGCATTGAGGTGATACTGGGACTTCAGCAGGTCTGGGGAGTACATAAGAATGGAGAAGAAAAAGAACATGGTCCAGAACGGCCAGGAGACGAGGTCTGAGACAAGCCACGCCCTATACCTCGCATACCCCTTCAGACCTCTCTCGATCTCGACCATCACTCTACCAGCTAACGCCCCTCTTCCTGACATAGAGCGACTCGCCCACCTTGTAAACCCATAGACCAATCACGAGATATCCGAGGAGAAGTGTTTGGGGTGGGTAGGCCGCTAGCTGGATCGACCCAGATATTATCTCCCTGGTAGACTCCACAACGTGTGAGTAGGGAAGGATCCTACCGATGGCCTGTAGGAAGATGGGTAGGAGCGTGGTGGGGTACGCGAAGCCTGAGACCGCCGCCACCACAGAGTTGAACGCGTTAGTAACGGGCTCGGGCTCCCTAAATACTAGTGTCATCACTCCGACAATCAGGTTAAGCCCTATTATAGGGAGCAGGGCCGCTGCCAAGTAGAGTATGGATAGAAAAGTGGTTGGAAGCTGGTGAGGGCCAAAGACAACGAGGACGCCTATGCTTGCGATGAAAACAAAGTTGATTATGTTGAAGATTACGCTGGAGATGGATGAAGCAGCTATGACGATAAATGGATTGATCGGGGCGGCCAGGATGTACTCTAGCCTGCCGGTCATGAGGCCTCTCCTGAAGAACCAGGCGGTGGAGCTGGTCATCGTGAAGACTATCATCATTAGGGCGAGACCGATGAGCTGGTATAGCCACTGCTTAGGCGAGGCCGCTCCTCCAGTGAGGGCCTGTCCCGCCCCATATGTGAGGAACGATATCATGAAGGGGAACATGAGCATGAAGAGGAAGGCCCCAGCCTCCCTGAGGAATGTCTTGACCTCGGCCTCAAAGACCCCTGCAAGCTGGTTGAGGCTCCTCATGAGGTCACCACTTTCTCGAAAACCTCCTCAAGGCTTGGCTCATGCACCCTGACGTAGCCGACCCTGCATCCATCACTCCTTAACTGCTCCAAGAGTCTAACTAGGTCCTCGCTTGGCTGGCTGGTCTCCAAGGTTATTACCGGATACCCCCTCTCGCCGACCTGTGTCTGGAATATGGCCGCCGCCGCGGGGGAGTCGAGGAGCTCCACCTCTATGCGGTAGTTCAGCCGCAGCCTCTCCTTCAAGTCTGCGGGGGAGCCTTCTACCACAATCTTGCCTCCCTTGATCAGTGAGACCTTGTTGCTTAGGTTCTCGACCTCCCACATGTTGTGGCTGGTCAGCAGGATGGTTCTGCCCTGCGTCGCTAAGTCCCGGATTACTTGACGCACTCTCCTCGCTGAAAGTGGGTCGAGACCGATGGTTGGCTCGTCGAAGAATATTATAGAAGGGTCGTTAATCATGGCCTTTGCTATGCTTAACTTGGCCTTCATGCCGAGGCTGTACTCCTCGTAAAGCCTCTTACCCTCGTCGGCTAAACCTACCAGCTCTAGCAACTCACGGGCTCGGCGGATGGCCTCGCCCCTGCTAAATCCATAAAGCCTCCCGTAGTAAACCAAGTTCTCGAGACCTGTCAGTCGCGTGTAAAACCCCTTGTCCGGCGCTAGGACAAGACCTATAATCTCCCTAACCTTCTCCGGCTCCTTAACCACGTCGAAGCCTCCGACCAGGGCCCTACCCGAGTCCGGTATCAGAAGGGTTGACAGGATCTTGATAGTGGTTGTTTTCCCCGCCCCATTCGGCCCAACTAGGCTATGTATCTGACCCCTACCTATCCTCAAGGTCAGGCCGTCAACAGCGTTCACAATCACCGTCTGTTTCCTCAGTAAGGCCCGGCCGACACTTGTCTTGAAAGTCTTTTTTAGGTCTTCCGCCTCAACGGCGTAGCTCTGCAACCCTCGATAAACCCCCATTCTGCCGGAGGGTCTTCTCCGTCTCTATCGCGTATTTGCTGAAGATGGGTCTAAACTTCATGTTCTCGTAGAACTCTGCGGCTATCTTGTGGAGTGAGGGAAACTCGGCAGTTATGATTCCCGCGTCACGCTCCTTCAGAATCCTTGAGCCTTCAAGGACTAGGAGGCTGGCAACACCCTTCCTCCTGAACTCGGGCAGGACGTATAGCTCCCTGATAATGCCTTCTAGTGGCGGGTCATAAAAAAGCCGATCGACAATGTCCGCCTTAAGCACGCCCACAAGCTTGCCCTCATACTCCGCCACCAAGACAAGGGATCTCGACGATTGAAGCGCTTCATCCACGTATTTCTCGACAGCCTGCGATACGGTGGGAGAGAGCCTCAGAAGTGGGTCGAACTCCTCGTTGAGCCTCTTTGCCCTCAATACCAGCTCAACTATACCTGGCCTGTCAGACTGCCGCGCGGCCCGCACGGTCACCGACGAGGACAACCTCATAACCACCTACTCGGACCCACCTATAATAGTATTCTCGAATGATGGAGGAGGGATGGAGGGGGCCTGCTTATTCTTAAAGCGGTTTTTCGTTTCCCATCTATTAGTATTCTTGAACTGCTCTTAATCAGAAGTGCATTACTTAGGTATTGTTCTGCCTTTATGCGGCGGGATCCGTGGACACGAGATTTAACCCTATTATAAGGGTCAGTGGTTTGATTAGGTGAGCGTTGTGAGGCTTAGTGTTTGTGTGGGTTGAGGATCAGAGGGATTGAGAGACGAGTAGAAAAAGAGGAAAGATTGGGGGAGGGATTGATTAGTCTGTATGTCCCCGGTAGTAAGTCTAGGAACCCCAGACACCGGGATTAAAAACATGGAGCCCGCCGGAGAAATTCTCCGGCGATTAAAAGCCTTAAGCCCCCGGTGTGTATAGCTCTGGGGGTTTTTCCCCTCGCTGCCGGGGGCCTATCCCGGTGCCCGAAGCAGTCACCACTAGTTGTTTGATCTGTTTTACTAGCTCCCAGCATTGGCGTCCATTTGGCCTATTATTATAGAAAGCCATCGCGAGTCTGTGGACTGCATAACGTAACTTACCATCGTATAGCCTCCAATACTCCGTTCTCGACGAGTTAATTGGTTTGTAAAGTCCTAAAAGCTTCTTCAACCCCCTCAAAGAACTATTGACGAAATCAGCATACGTTAGCAGCTCTGCCAGAGCCTCCCTACCAGCCAAACTACCGTCTATCCCCAGCCCCTCAAGAAGCACATTATAGGCCGGATACCTCTTACCAGCCTCCTCAGTTATCTTTTTCGCCATCTCCTCCAACTGTTTTTCGATAGAGGAGATTGCTGGCTTCAGAACCTCCCTCTCAGCCTCAGACAAAGCCCTATACTTGTTGAGTAATTGTTGATGAGTCTTCAATAGAGACCTATAGGCCAATATCATCCTACGCACGACTAGGAAGTCCTCAGTAACCCTCCTGAACCACCTCTCCTCAATACTCATCAGGGCCTTTATGTCTCCCCTAGTAGTCTTCGGCAACTTATGCTCTCTGCGCATCCTCTTAAGCAATGTAAGTCTCCTAAGATAATTGACCTCCACTCCCTTTCTCAGAAGTTCTATAGCACCGTCAGTATGCT
>JAVVGN010000107.1:0-5947 GCA_032249095.1 Candidatus Caldarchaeales archaeon
AATCAACGTCTACAGCGGACCACACATATACATAGGATTTCTTGACACGTAGCTTAGTCTCATCAACAGCTATACACCTCCTATACCTAGGCTCCCTAGCGACCCTGATTTTAGATACCTTCTTGGCGAGGTAGTGGACGGCAGACTTGCTTATAGGCTCCAAACCCATGCTAAGGACCCTAGAGACCCTCCTACAGCTACCATGGAACATGTAGTCCAACACTGCTAGGACCTTAACCTCCCTACTTTTTTATTACGCATAAAACAGCTCGAAACTAGGGCCACAACATCCATAACATACAAGACAAATCAACAGGCCTTTAAATATAACGCCTTATTTGGACACTATCACTATACGGATACCCAAGACCAAAATACTCGTATGATCGAGGAGGGTGATAGGCGCGAGTGGGATCCTCGGGCCAAGTTTAATTTTTATTTATATATGTGTCCAAGCGGGTAATCCTTATTGATGAGCGAGTTCTCAAGCGCGCCGATTCATCGAATACTCCGGAAAGCAGGTGCACCACGGGTAAGCGAGGAGGCGGTAGAGGAGTTGAGAAAGATCTTGGAGGACATAGGGATGAAGATCGCGGAGCAGGCGATATCCTTGGCCCAGCATGCCGGGCGGCGTACAATCAAGAGGGAAGACATAGAGATAGCTGCACGGATAGTCCTAAAGTCAGCAATATAGCTAAATTGATGGATGAGAGGGAATATCGCGACGAGATGATATGTTTAAGGTTATCGTGATAGCACTTCCTGGGGCCGGTAAAACCACCATACTTCAGCGCGTCTCTGAACAAATCAAGGATCTGAAGCTCATCAATTTTGGCGACATTATGTTCGAGGAGGCTCGAAGGTCTTTAGGGATAGCGAGCAGGGACGACATGCGGAGACTCATGGATTCTGAAAGCTACATCCGGGTCCAGGAGAGGGCAGCAGAGATCATAGGGGGTATGAGTGGAAAGATAGTAATAGACACCCACGCCGCAATAAAGACTGTAAATGGTTACTATCCTGGACTGCCGCCCACTGTTACAAGGCTTGTAAGGCCTAAGTCTATAATCTTCCTCGAATTTAGACCCGAGGACATAATTAATAGAAGGATGAAGGACAGTGCCGCCGGTGTCAGGAGGAGAGAGCATGAGAGCATCGAGGAGATCGAGGAGCACCAACGGATAAGCCTGATGTTCGCAGTTGCCTCGGCCACATACTCATCCTGCTACTTCGTCAAATTCTCACTCAGGTATCCCGAGACATATCCATATCAGCACCTGGACGACGCCGCCTCGAAGCTAATCCAGTATCTCAAATCGCTGGCGGTAGGGTCTGCGCCCTCACCTAAGGCCGTCGGGCAGCCTTAAGACCCAGCCTGAAAGGTCGGTGAGTAAAGTTTTCCTGGCCGCGGCGATGAATACTGTGTGGGCCCGGGAGACGTGGTGGGGCCTAGTCATGCCTTCCTTGACCCTCCACGGCCTAATTAATAGCTCGCCGCTAAAATACTCCAAAAATCCTGCAGCCCTCAAGGCCTCGCACGTCTTAGTGAGCTGCTCTACCGTTGGAACTATGGCAACAAACATCCCCCCTCCTCGCAGCGCCCTCTTAGCCTGGTTCACAGCGGTCCACGGCTCCGGGATGTCTGCTATGAAGGCGTCAACATCAGTCTCCTCGACTTCCCTAGATATATCACCCTTCTTTAAGACAAGTATATCGCCCAGCCCCATCCTCTCAGCCTGCCTCGAAACGGCTGCAAACAGCTCGTCGTTCAAGTCGTAGCTGTACACCTTCCCGGTCGGATAAGCATGTGCTGAGAGGAAAAGAGCTAGCACGCCAGTCCCCAGCCCACCCTCTACGATTCTAGATCCAGGCCTAACGTCGGCAAGCACAAGTATAAACCCGATGTCCTTTGGGTATGTCACTTGGGTCCTTCGCGGAAGCAGCAACAGCTGCTCGAAGAGAGAGGGATGAAAGACCACGCCACGTCTACCCGTGTTGCTCAGAGCCTCACCACCCTCTTCTAGCCCCACGATGTCGTCAGCCTTGAAGTAGCCGTCCGTCGAATGGAAGAGCTGTCCCTTTCTTATCAGGAAGGAGAATCGGTTTCCGGTCTCTGTAACGAGTATTACCCGGTCACCATACTCGAACACCTTGCCCCCCATCTACTATGAGTCTTGTGGACACGCTCAAATTAAAAAGGATGGAGTAGAAAAGAGGAAAGAGTGGGGGAGGGGTTGGTTAGTCTATAGGCCTCGGCAGCAAGCCTAGGAACCCCAGACACCAGGATTAGAAACCATCAGCCCGCCGGAGAAATTCTCCAGCGATTATAATTTGAGAGCCCCCGGTGTATATAGCTCTGGGGTTTTCCCCCTCGCTGTCGGCGACCATCCCCCATCGGACGGGACTTACACCCGGCCACGGCCCCTTTGTGCCCCGGGCATATCGGTCCCGCCCTCACCCAACCACCATACAGAACCGATGCTAGAGACGTTACATAAACATTCAGACACCAGACTGAAAATAACGGCCCACCATCCAAGGACATATAAGACCTCAAGGGGACTAATACTGCCAAGAGAAATCTATTACGCCCTAACAAACATTAAGGACTTAGAGAAGAAGATAGGAGTAAGGACGAAGAGGTCTAAACAAAAACACATACTAGGCATAGAGCACAGAAACATCCCAATACAGTTGGATTTATGGAGCAAAGAGGTAATATTCAGGGAAAAGGACAAACAACACTATACGGATACCCAAGGCCAGAAGAACCATCCAATCATAAAAAACCATCACGGAGGCAGGAATAGTGGGCCGAGGCGGACTGCGTGACGAAGCCTCGCCGCGGCCCCACCCAAACTTGCCGCAAACTTGCGTATAACTGGCTGAAGGGCCGTATCCACTCCCTCCCTCGAGGACGAGCTATTAACCAATTAATACTGCCTAAACCGTGTACTGGATGGAGGCGATGAAGAGTCAGAGTTATGCTGAGGGGTGATTGTGAGGCATTTGTCTGAGCCTCTGCCCTCCATTACCCCCATCATGCCAAAGATTCCCGCCTAAACTACTAGCCATATTTTTGCAACCTTTTGACAAATTGCATTAAGAAAGAGGCCTAAATAGTTTTGAGACCGGTTCATGGGTACTGTCAAGTTGGTATTACCTCTTCTCCTCCTTGCCTGATGATGTTGTGCATTGCTGCAATAGCAGTTACTAACTCTTCTAGGCTCTTCAGTGTCTTCGCGTTTACGTTGTTGTAGAACCTTTTAGTCCTATTCTTCATCTCCCTGAACTACCTCTCCATCCTGTTCCTTTTACCGAAGGCCTCGTGGAAGTAGGTTATTCCAAGCCTATCCAATGCCCATCTATACCACGGCCCTCTATCCACAACTATGAGTGGCTTACATTCACACGGGTCCAATATCTTCCTTAGGAACTTGATTGCGCTTTGAATCCCCCTCCCCCTCGACGCGTATACGGCCAATATCTCGTTGATATCCACGTCTATTGCGGCCCAAAGATAACAGGTCTGGCCGTTAACCTTCAGGACAGTCTCATCTACAGCGACCAGCCTCCTACCCTCCTGAACGGCCTGAAGAGGGAAGAGAACCTGTGAACCCATATCCTGACCGATTCCCTAGACGCGCCGGTTAGACATAGCCTCTCTGAGAGACCCCCTCTAACTAAGGCCCGCTATGAAGAGAATGACAGAATAGAGCTTCTCGAGAGGAGGGTACCTATGGAACCGAGAGAGACTGGCTAACGAGCTCAGTACCGCATCGATGACGAGCATCACGGCCAGAGACCCATCCCAAAAGGGCTTAAGTAAAACTTGTCAGTACCCAATAACAAAAAGAAACTTTAAAATTTCGGGGCCGCGAAAAGTTATTCAAGCCTTGGCATCTTCCCCGCAGAACACTTCTTCAGAAGATCTAATATGGCTCGTGAATCATAGGACGCGGAGAAAGATCATACTTGCAATAGGGGATGCGGGGAGGATCAGCGCCTCAACTCTTCGCTCAAGCCTGAAGATCAGTACAGGCAGCCTATACTACAATCTGAGGCAGCTTGATCCACTCGTCGCACAGGACAACAAAAGGAACTACTACTTGACGGAGAAGGGTCTGGCCGTTTACAAGATGCTGAAGGAGGGGGATAGCATGGTCCTGAACAGCTACAAGCCTTCGTCAAGCAGGTTTGAGAGGATCGTTAGCAACATCTTCTATCCAAGCTGGATCCTCGTGCCAATCCTCGAGAATACGCCGATAGCCCTGATAGTTAGCGCGCTCAGCCTTTTGCTGACTGTTGCCTTGTTTATAAATGGCAAAGTCTCCCTACTCCTACTTCACGTATACCACTGGCCAAGCTTCGACCTCGCATCCACGACTTTATCAATAGCGGGGACCGTTCTCATAATGTACTGCTACCTCTCTCTGACGACGCAGCTGTACGACGAGTATAGGAGGCGCAGAATCTTGGGCGAAAGCCAACGCGTTGACGCTGGGCGTATTAGAAGCTTACTGATTAGCTTGCTCTCCTTTAACGGGCAGTACGTCAAGGCTTTTGCGGCGATATGCATAGGCCTGTTGCCGATGTCCGTTTATCCTTTCTTGATATTTCTTGGGAGGGTCTGGGGACATAACTTGGTTTACCGGGGAGGCAGCGTAGTACCCGCCTCCCTTGCGGGAAACGTGGCCCTGGTCGCTGCGCAGATGGCTTGCTTCATTATACTCACAACCGCCACCTCACATATCCGTGGAATAAGGTGGCATATCTCCGCCCTCATCTCCTTCTCACTGATATACCTCTCGATCATTCTTCAGTACGTAGTGCTCGGACTATCCTTTCCCTAGGGCTGAAGCTACTGAAGCTGATATGAACTATCTCCATGAGAAAAGGGAGAGAAGGGGGAGGGGTTTGGCTGACCATCCGTGCGGCATTTAGGAAACCCTAGAGGAGGCCGTACGTCATTAGATTCGTCGCAACACCCAACAGAGGGTGCGCGTCATATACTGCATCATGCCAGCCTCCGGGCTTTATCCCTGCGCCGGCATGGCCAGCCTCCCCAAAGGCTCCCAGCCCCGACCCGGGAGCAATTCCTCAGGGGGATATGGGCGGGGAGGACACTCCCCGGCGGCGCCAGCAGGCGCAGGGAGCATCTCCACTCCCCTCGGGGACCATCCCGCATCAGACGAGACACGCATCCGGACACGGCCCATATGTGTGACCGACATATCGGTCTCGCCTTCATCAACGCTACTATCCACATGATGGCTAGAAACGTTACATAAACATTTAGACACAAAGCTGGAAAAAAATAAGGGAACAATCATCTAGGATATATAGGAGTAATAAAAAATGAAGAGTCTAAACCAAAACACCTACCAGGACAAAATGGGAAATATGGTCATACAACAGGACTCGTGGGGCAACGCGGTAGTATTCGTGGGAAAAGGGCAACTCACGATAGACGGATAACCATGTTAAAATACTGCCCCCAGGGCATAGATGATGGGCTAGACTATGCAGCAGGTAGTTAGGATTAAGCTGACGTCAGCTGACCTTGACAAGCTCGAGTCTATTTGTAGAGAGATTAAGGAGATCGTGGAGCGGACGGGGGCTAAGATGCATGGCCCGGTCCCGCTACCCACTAAGAGACTCGTGATCCCCGTCCGGAAATCCCCCTGTGGCGAGGGTACCAAAACCTGGAGGAAGTGGGAGCTGAGAACCCATAGGAGGCTGATAGATCTGGTGGTAACCGACCCTCGGGTCATGAGGGAGCTAATGAGAATACAGATCCCTGAAGAGGTCTCTGTTGAGATGAAGCTCAGCGGCTAGGCGATAGAATCTTCTTAGCATACTTATCATATATCATAAAGAATAGAAGATGGGTCTAAACTATCTATTTTTGATGGGATATTGGTTTTGGTGGTGTAAGTGTTTTTAT
>JAVVGN010000108.1:0-5935 GCA_032249095.1 Candidatus Caldarchaeales archaeon
CCTTAGCGGTGTCGACGACATACGTGTAGTCGCGGATCTGCTCGCCAGTGCCGTATATTGGGAGCGGTTTACCCTCGATAGCGAGCTGGAACCAATAGGCACAGTTATGCAGGGTATGGTACCCTACAACATAACTATGGTCTTCTTCTACTTCTAGGTTATATACGTAGCCGTCGTAGTATGATTTTCTTATCCACTTGATAGGAAGGTAGACATATTCTTCGGATATCCATAGCCTCCTGCGGATTGGATGGTTGTACCATGAAAGGATGTAGATATCATTTACGTTGGCTGGTCGGCCAGCAATAACGGCTTTTCCGCCTATTTTCCTACACTCTATGCTTGGGAAAAGGCCTAAACTTAGTAGTATGTCTCTTAGCTGATAGATGAGCGTCTTAGAAACCGATGCGTATTTTATGTAAGATCGGTTGCGCAGATCGATGTACCCGTCCCCTTTAACCATCCACTCAATAAGCATCTCCAGCTTATCTTTTGGTAGAGAGAAGAAGAGGTCAGGCAAGTGTTTGCTGGACGATTTTCCGCCAAAGAGCTTCGTGAATAGGTTGGCCAATGGAGCGGAGTTGACATATATGTTGACTGCGTGGTTCTGCTGCCTTACCTCAATCCTAGGTTCTAATCCAAATACGTTTTTGATGTCTTGGCAAAGCTGTTCTGCTGTGTTCCGTTCCACCTCTGATAATACGATATGGATCTGCTTTCCGTTGGTTCCGACGCATCCTTCGGTTAGATATAGGGCAGCTATCCTGATGAAAGAATCGTTTAGGGGAATTTTAAGTGGTATGTGATACTCTTTACCTTTGCACCTCTCTACGTATTGGTTCCTTGTATATCCGTAGATCTTCCCCGCCTCAACATGTATGTCCATGTAGTCACTTAGCAATATGTGGGTAGGTGCTTGACCGTGGGGGAGTTTAGGGCGTGGATAGAGCAAGATGTCGCCATCCTCTAGGTCTTTAGCCATAACCCATCTAGCCGCTGAGAAGTCTATGGATGCTCTCCTCCAGTGGTCAGTAAAGACTTTAGGGCAGCGGATGGCTAGCACTGGATGTTCTGGTGTGACGCTTAACGGCTCCCAATAATACATTGTTTTTATTTGAATAAGCTCGCCGACGTAGCGGCGTTTGAAGACTTTAGTGACAGGTCGGTAGCGTCCCCTATGTGTTAGGACCAAGTCTCCTATCTTGAGGCTTTCAATAGTTTTTATGCCGGGGTTCGAAACCACGGGGGAGCTGCCGGGGAGGCAGAAATTGTACCAGCCGCCTGCCCAGTAGGGTTGTCGGGGGCCGTAGACATTGCTCGGCCTCAGGATGACGTATCTTATTCCGTAGAGCTGGCTGTATATTTTGCAGAGCATTTCCCCGTAGATCTTGTGGACGTTGTAGAAGGTTGAGGGGTTGTAGGGCCAGTTCTCGTCGGCCACGTGGGGGGCTGGGATGTCGCCGTGTACGCTCCTGCTGCTGGTGTAGATGAAGAGGGCCTTCGGGTTATGCTTCCTCAGCGTCTCCAAAACCCTGAAGGTGCCCTCGGCGTTTCTGGCGAAATCCTCCTCAGGGTAGTCGACAGACTTGAAGGTGGAGACCTGCGCGGCACAGTGTATCACTATCTCTGCGCCGGACACGTCATCCCTTGATATGGTTTTGACGTCTTTGACCACTAGCTCGGCGTCGGGCGGGAGGTTTGATTCACGGCCAGCCGAGAGGTCGTCGACGACCCTTACCGTATAACCTTTTCTGAGAAGCTGTTGAACAACGTGGGAGCCTATGAATCCAGCACCCCCCGTAACGACTGCATGCCCCCTCAACGACGAACACCTCTGCCAACATCCCCCAGACCACCTTAAGTATTTTAAAATCCGCATTACACGATAAAGACATATGCAGGGATGTCGTCCAGCCTTTATGGCATAATTGATGTCTCGGTGATAGTGCCGGCTTATAACGAGGCTAGGCATATTTCTAAGTGCCTGGATTCTCTGTTGCGGCAGGATTTTGATAGTTTTGAAGTGGTGGTTGTTGACGACGGGTCTGTTGACGGCACATCTGAGGTTGTGAAACAATACGTCCTGCGTTATCCAGGTAAGGTGAGGTTGCTGAGGCTCCGCAAAAACCTAGGTGCTGGTAATGCGAGAAACATAGGAGCCCTCTATGCCCGTGGCAAGGTTATTACCTTCTTAGATGCTGACATGGAATTTCCGTCAGCTTTTCTTTCTAACCTAGTGGGTCCCATTCTAAAGGGTCTAACTCATGCTACATGTTCAGGCGAGGAGAAAATCGTTAATACGGATAATCCATGGGTCAAGGTGCAGGCTCAGCGTTTCAAAGGTATGTTTTCGGTTGAGAGGACAGGTTTTGTCAGAGCGATCTTGCGTGAACTGTTCTTGAAGTTTGGCGGCTACGACGCGAGGTTTGGCTATTTTGACGACCAGACCCTTCATTTGAGGACCGATATTACAGCAGCTGTAGTTAAGGAGGCATACCTTTACCACTACAACCCCGACACTGCTAGGGAAGTGTTGTGGAGGAATTTCTGGATAGGCAGGTCTGTTTTAAGGGCCCACAAGCTGATTGAAGTGTTGATAATGGCCGCCAAGCGGTTGATAGACATCTCTCCCCCTGCTGCGCTGTTAATACTCCTTACAGGGCACTTTTTGTTGCAAGTTGTTGGTACGGCAATATTAGGTGCTTTTGTTTTTGCGATAGTTAGGCATAGGGTCCTTGAGGCCGGGTCTGTTCGCGGGCGTTTGGTGCTGAGGCTGTTTTACGTGCCCGCCTACAGGTTTCTGAGGGCCTCTGGATTTATCGCCGGCCTTCTATACTCGCTTGCCGGTAGGGGCTTTGTCCATGTTGGGCAGGTGAAGGTAGCCGAGCTTGTCACGGAGTTTACAGGATAGAGGTTTTTTTGCCGACGATTCACGCATCTTCATCGTCATCCCATGTCACGGTTTCTCCCCATAACAGCGCGGTACACGTCCTCCAACCCCCTGTAGACACGTTCTGGGCTGAACCGGCTCAAGTCCTCAATAACGTGAGTATGCAGAAGGGCAATCCTCATACGCCAAACACATATACAGCCGAGATTAAACTTTTACGTGAAAGGTGCCAAACGTATCGATCATAATCCCAGCACACAATGAGGAAAGGCACATAGAGAAATGTCTAGAATCCCTCTTAACACAGGATTATCAAGACGTTGAGATAATAATTGTGGATAACGGGTCAAGCGACAACACCCCAAAAATCGTGGAGAGATATGTGGAGAGGTCTAGAGATAAGGTGAGGTTACTGAGGATGGACCGTAACCTCGGCCCCGGTGGAGGACGCAACCTAGGTGCCTCTAACGCCTCGGGCGAGATCCTAGTTTTCGTCGACGCCGACATGGTCTTTCCACCCAACTATATCACTAAACTTGTCAAACCAATACAACACGGCGAAGCCCAGCTTACAACACACTCAATAGAATACGTAGCGAATACTTACAACCCGTGGGTTAAGGTACAAGGCCAGACCATAAGAAGCATTGAAAGAGGAGGGAGCAGGGTGCTTAGGGCTATCGAGAAGAGACTATTTACCCAGCACGGAGGCTTTAACCCTAGCCTCTACTACCACGACGACAGAACATTCTTCTACAAGACCGGCTTAAAAGCAATAGTTGTCGAAGATGCGTACTGCTACCACAACAACCCAGACACAGCCAAAGAAATATTCAGAAGAAACTACCTGATAGGCAGAACACTCCTAGCCATCATGCTTCAGGAGCATGGCGCAAAAGGGCTGCTATATGCCACAGCATCAGTCTCGGTCAGACTAGTAGACTTGATCGCGCTACCCCTAGCCGCTACGTGGCTCGCGCTCCAGCCCACAACACCTATACTAAATACACTAATTTTAGCCCCCTTGTTGGTGTTTACTGCATCAGCCCTAAGAATGAGAATAATCAAAGCTGAAAGCCTAGCGGAACGACTCACGCTGAGACTTCTATATGCACCCGCTTACAGGATTGTCAGGGCCGCAGGGCTTTTAGCTGGGGTTCTTGCGTCGTTACTCTTCGGCCTTAAAGTTGCAAACAAACACCAGGACAAGGACAAGCATGGAAAGACTCGTGAGTCTTAGCGGGTGAAGATGCTCCTCCTTCTCCAACGCTGTATCAATACCCACTCAAGAACCCAGACTATTCTCCTCGCAAGCTCGAGCGGATTCTTCCTCCACAGTATCCGCCTTAACGGAAAGCTCCTGTATCTCAAGTATGATAGTGTCAGCTGTTTCTGCATCCTATAGAAGCGCTTCTTGTTCCAGACGCTTGGCCTAAGATGTTTAGGCTTGATTTTATCGTATGGAAATTCTCTCATCCTGTATCCATAAAATTTGAGCCGCTCCCTCATCTCTACATCCCAGTTTCCTGGAAGGCCATATCTTTCATCGTAGCCTCCCACGCTGAAAAATGCCTCGCGAGGAATAATCAGGATATGCGGCTCCGTAGCCCAGTAGAAGGATCTCCTATCCTCCCCGATGTCTTTGATAGCTTCAAGCAGTCCATCAAAATCTAATCCTGCGTCATCATCAACGAAGCATAGGATGTCTCCCTAGCTACTGCAGCCCCCACATTACAGGAGCGAGAGGGGCTTTTCCAACCCCACCTATCCCAGACCACAATAACCTCAATACCGCGGTTCACCAACTCAGACACGGGAGGCAGGGAAGCGTTAACGATCGGCTCTTCATAGAGCGTTGGTATTATTATTGAGCACCAAATCCCATCCACCAATCCCATCACCCCGCCGACAGACTCCGCGCCGAATTGCGATACCGTCCCGCATCTCCGCGTCACTACCCCATATAACTTTGCAGCCTACTTATAACCGGCTACGCGACGGAGGCAGGGGGTGCTATTGTAGGTGAGGGAGCGTCTTGTCTCCGACCATCCAACAGGAATACGCGACCGAGGAGGTGTAATGAAGCAAAAGTTGAATTGGTCACAGAACAGCGTGTACGTCCTCATTCAAGGCTCAGCCTCGGCGGCCTTTCTGTCCTAGTGATTCTTTATAAAGTATGAGTTTTTTTGATAAGTCGGACTCATGGTCGAAAGAAGCAGGGACTGGCTTGACCAGGCTGAAGGTGATCTGGAGCACGCCAGAAGCGATTTGAGGTCTGGCTTCTACGAGTGGGCGTGCTTCTCCGCACAGCAGTCGGCCGAGAAGGCCGTGAAGGCGGTTTTCCAGAAGCTAGGCGCCGAGGCATGGGGCCACTCAGTTTACGATCTGCTCACAGCCCTAAGGGAGAAGCTTAACGTCGAGGAGAGTCTTCTAGAATACGCCCTAGAGCTAGACAAGGCCTACATTCCCACTAGGTATCCGAACGCGCACCCCTCACTCTCGCCCAGGAGAAGATACACTAAAAACGAAGCGGAGAGACTCATAGGATACGCGGAGGTGATCCTAAATTTCTGTAAAGATCTATTATCCAAGATATAGCAAAGAGGAGATAATCGAGAGTGTGAGAAAATGGATCGAGCCGATAAGTAACGAAGCCGGTGTAATGAAAGTGGTGCTATTCGGGTCCTACGCCACCGGCAAACAAACAGCAGCAAGCGACATAGACCTGCTAGTAGTGATAGACGCAAAGCGGTGCGACAAGGACAGCGCCTACAAGCTCATCAGGAGAAGTATAAAGCTTGCAATGGTCGAACTCCATATTCTATCTAAGGAAGAATACCAGTTGATGAGGGGCTCAAAATGGATAAAAACAATAGAAGAGGAGGGAGAAACAATAATATGTGGTAAAGGGCCACCTTAGTACCGCCACACAATACAATCACCAGTCTCCCCACCTGGAGATAATTGGTGAACCCACGCGCTCTAACGATGGTACTGTCAAGTTGGTATTACCTCTTCTCCTCCTGCCCTGATGATGTTATGCAT
>JAVVGN010000109.1:0-5832 GCA_032249095.1 Candidatus Caldarchaeales archaeon
CGAACAGCCGACATCTTGCTCACCTCCGACCCCAATTTTAAAATTAAGGTTGGAGGTGTGAAAATAATGAGAGTTATTCTCAGAAAACAAGATATCCCGTCACCACCCATCGTCCTGGAAATTACCCTAACAACCGGTCTGATAGAAACCGACGAACTCCCTCAGCTTCTCGAGACCGTAGCGAATAAGCTGCCCGCCGGCGGTGAAGAAGGCGTCATTATCTCAGGCAGGCTGCCAGTGTGGGCATTCTCCGCTTTAATCCACTACTTCCACCCACGACCTTGGGTCGCTACCTTCGACCCACGACTGGGCGGCGGAGTCGTCGTAGCAACCCACACCCGCAATGTGTCCATAGGAAAAATCATCCCCGTCACCCCAGACCTCCCAAAGGTCACCATCGAGTTCCCTTAGGCGGTGATAAGTAATGCGGCTCCTGTTCCTTAGAAAACAAACGGGGCAAAAGAAAATTATCATCCTGTCGGGACCGCCAAAGGCTGGCAAGTCCCGCCTCAGAAGCGATATCTACAACCTCCTACGAGAAGATAAGCGAATTAACTGGTTCGTCCTCCCCGCCTCGCCCGATATGGAAGGTCAATGGGTCGGCGATAGCTGGGAAAGAGGCGAAGAGCGCGGTAAAGAAGCAGAAGAATTGGCAAGACGATATAAAAGGAAGCTGAAAGAAACAGGCGCGTTCTTCTCAGAAGAATGGGTGGAAAGAATGCGCCGCCATGTCGAAGGGCTCTCAAGGTGGGCAGAAGTATTGGTTCTCGACTTGGGCGGCCTCCCCTCAGAAGAAAATAAACGCATCGTCTCCTCAGTCCTCGGAAGCGGCTACATAATCCCCGTCGTCCTCTTAGGAGAAGACGGAAACGACGGCGGCTGGATCCAATTCTGGCGGGACTTAGGATACGAGCCCGTAGTCACAACATACCACCCAGACCTCGCCCTAACCTTAATCAACTTCGTTACTTAACCAATCAGCGCCCCTACGGCGCACTTACCCCGCCCCAGAAAAATTGCAGGGGCGGTCAGCGGGCGACCATCTGCCCGCCCCGCTGCGAAAGGGCGGGGTAAAAGGTTCTGGGCGGGGCTGCGTGTGGGGCTGGCTGCGCGTTAAGCGCGGAATTGAATGTATACATATATAATGTTGCCTGCAGATAAGATTTTAACTCAGGTGTTTAGGGATTGGTTTTAGTTGGGCGCGGTAGCGTGCCTCGTCGCCCGCTCGAGCGGGCAGATTTTATTCGGATAAATTCTCGTTGGGCTGCCGAATAGGAGGGTTAGTGGAGGTGAGACAGAATGAAGAGGAAGGAAAATTGCCTCGTTGTCCGAATTGCGGGGGAGTAAGATTAACTGCGACGCATTGCTCGTAGGAGATTTGTCTTCAGTGCGCGAACGCACTGGAACGCCCAGCCCGCAATAAGATTGTGCCGCTGAGGAGGGGTTTAGAAAGTATTGGGGCTAAGGTGAGCGCCCGCCCCGTGCGGGGCGGGCTTTTCTTTTTACCCGTCGCTCGCCCTGCCGAATAGGCGCGACCACAATATATTGATTTTGGCTGAAAAGCATTATTACAGGGTAGGGTATAATTAATTTCGCGGACACAACATATTGTGGGTGCTGAGGGGATGAAAAATGACGCCCAAGACGGCACTTTGAGGCAGTAGCACAAGCAGTGGACTACGAAGCAAGTTAACGAAGCGTCGCTCGTAGCCCAATTCCTCGCCCCGTCCCTAACTCAATCTTTTCCTATACCGCGCCTGCAAACTCAACTGATTGTTAGCGCCCAGCGCACTAAAGCGCCCGCTCGAGCGGACGGTCACCGTCCCGTTCGGGCGGGCGTAACGCTTTTTATTGATTAGTTAATTTGGGTTTAAGGGGCGGGGAGGCAAGTAAATGTCTTCGGATATAGTTTATTGCTTCGCCGAATAGTTGTTCTTCTTCTCCGAGATTGCCCACATTGCGGTAGTAAGTTATGCGTTTAATTGGGTCTACGACTTCAATTTCAATTTTGTTTCCGCTTAGTTGGTGCATAACGATTAGGTAGTTGCCGACTTCCCAGCGTTTATAGCCTTCGAAGGCTTCGCCGAATATACTGTCGGCTGTTTCGGGTGGGGGGTTCCAGTTTAGTGGGCTACCTTTCTCGTCCCAAATATAGAGATTTTCGACTTTGGTTTTCAGTTTTTCTTTGGCTGCATCTAAGGTTGTTTCCGTTCCTTTGGCTGCTAAAAATTCGCCTTTTTGGTCGTGTATGATAATTTGCCATTCAAAGAATGGGCTATATGGTGAAGCTGTAATGACTGCTATTGCGTAATTTTCATTGTTGGGCTGCCTAATTTCGGATACCCACTTAGTAATTCCTTTTTTCTTTCGCCCCAAAATTCGGTCGGCTGCTTTTTCAAGTCGCCTTAGCGCCTTTGTCATAAAGCCTCACCAGTGTAGATTTTAGCCTTTCCCGCCGAATAATGTGAGAGTGGACGAAAAAATTGCGAAAGGGGTGAGGGATATGAAGTGGGTAGCATTTGCAATTTAGGCGCAATATGTGCGGAAGTGGCGACGGTCGTGGCGGGAGGCGCAACTCTCTTGCCAGGGGGTAGTGGGTGGTGGGTCAATGGGAACGGGCAGGTTGAAAGGGAAGGGGTTGCCCTTTTGATTGTGGGGGCGGCGGAAATTGAGGGCGTGATAGAGGCAGTCCTTAAAGGAAGTGGCGAAAAGGCAGTGTTCTATATCGCTGGGGGGGGGAAGCCAGACTGGAGTGGCTGTAATTTTCGGTCGGGCAGTCGGTTCTCGCCGACTGCCTATTTTTTGTGAGTTCCGCCGAATAATCAAGGGTCGGGACGCAAAAAAACTGTAGAGAGTTGCCTGCCCCGACGCTTTCGGTACTATCGCTCCGCCGAATAATTGTTGGTCGGGGCAGAAAAACTACGAAGGGGGGTAAAGAGAAATGAAGGGACGGCGGCGACAAAAGGCGTATGAATACTTCAAGTGGGTTAAAGAAGTGGAAGAAGAGGTTAAGAAGTTGGAAGACCTATGGGAATTGGGAATCATTGGATGGCGTGACCAGAAGCGCTACCTTAACGAGATTGAGCCTTTCTTCACTTCTGACTTAGAATTCAGACTTGATGCTGTAAGAATTATCCGCTAAGGCGTCGCCCTGCCTGCGGCGAGGCAGGGCACAGATTTTATTCGTATAAATTCTGTATTGTTGGGTGGCAGGAAAAAATTCAAAGCGAGGTGAGTGAGATGGATGTCATCAAGGCAATTGAGCGCCTTACGGAAATTCGTAATCTTCGCAGGGAGCTGGAGAGGGAAGAAGAGAGGCTGCGCCAGTCGCTTGCGGCAATCGTGGAAGCTGCAGGCGGCAGGATTACAGTTGGCAGCTATGTATTGACTCTGAGCCCTGTGGAAACTTATCAGTATGGCAAAATCGTATCAGTGCTCAAAAACCGCCATCCAGAATTGGAGAGTGAATTAGCAGAATTGAGCGAACAATTCAAAACTACCTATCACCGAATTGCGATTGAGCGTCTGTCCTGAGTGATTTAAAGCCGACTGCCCTTTACCCGCCGAGTAATTGTTGGTCGGGCGAGAAAAAACTTGAGAGAGGTGACGGAAAAAGCGCTTCTGCAAGTTGCGAAAAAGATTAACGCTAAGAGCTGCCCAAGTGCGATTTTTGCGACAGGACAGCTATCGTTGACGGTAAGACAATTTTCGGGCCGTGGGCTTATTTGTGTATCAAGCACTACCAAGACTTTGGAGTTGGTCTGGGTCTCGGGAAAGGGCAAGTTCTCGTAGTTGAAGATTGAGCCTATGTGCCCTGCCTTGCCGCATGGGCAAGGCAGGGCATAGATTTTATTCGTATAAATTCTGGTTTGCAACCCCGCCGAATAATCCCGTGTTGGAGGTGAGCAAAGATGCGCTGGGCATGGTCAGAAGCTGTCGTTTCAGCCTTCAAAAAGAAATACGCTTCCGTCTTGGAGTCGCTGGGATGGAAGTATGAAATTTCGGAACGGGTTGTCCGTCAGATGGGCGGACTTGAACGGTTGGTGAGTATTGCAATTTTCAGGGATGGCAGAGTTGCGGTTCGTCATGTCATCATCCAAGAAGTCGTGGCAAGGGACAGTCATTGGGTTCGGGTGGCATCAACTTACAATTCAACAGGAGTTGTGAGGACAAATTTGGACGAGCAAATATGGAAAGGGTTCTATTCGCAGCTCAATAAAATCGTCGCACATTGTGTCCTTGACTTGATACACGAAATTGGTAACCTGCAAGTAGGCGGCTCAACCAAGTTCTCTCTACAGGAAGGATTGGAGTTGGAAATTGGCTACACTAAAGTCAAAATCCCCGTCAGCCAAATAGCCGAAACTCCGAAAATTATCGCCCTCTTAGCCCTATGAATTTGGGGGCGCTGGTGGTCGCCGCCGTCAGCGCCCTTTCTTTTTAACCCTCTCTAATTTCATCCACCCACAACCCCCCTATCCCCAAGTATGCAACAATTTCTTTTAGCGCAAAGGTTTTTCTGTATTCTTCCTCATTCAATTTCTTTTCCCTTATCTTGTCAATTTGCTTCAGAAAGTTGCTAAACACTGCCCTTTGTTCCTCTAAATTTTCGGAAATTTCCTTCAATACTTCCTGCCATTCTTTAGCTAACTGCTTAATCCGCTCCAGTTTCTCGCCTAAAGGCAGCAGCTCGGAAGGATTTAAAGCGTTCAGCCAATTTTGAGCGTCAGCCGCCAAACTCTCAACAGCCCTTAATGCCCCTTGCGCCAACTCAATGTTTCGGTGCTAAAATTTAAAGACAGCAGCCTATAGCGTCTTCAATCGAAGTGCCCATTTTCGGTCACCCTACAAGGATTTTAGTGACAGTATTTGCCTCAGAATTTCCATTTTCCTCAACTCAATCCCAGACTCAGCCTCCATTACTTCAATATCTCCTATATCTCTTGCAAACTTTAGCCATTGTTGACCAGCCTCGCCGAATATTTCGCCCGCCACTATTAGCATTATTTTCCAAAGGTTTTCTGACGGGATTACCAAACTGACTTTTATGTCGTCAAGGACTTCAAGAAAATTTTTGTGCTGTCGTGCTTCTGCCAAAATTGCCCACTTTATAGCGCCCCGCTGTTCAACCTCAGCGAGCGATGCAAGTCTCCTGCTGCCAATTTCCTTAATTCTTTCAATCACCCTGTCGACAAGTCAAACAATCCCCTTTTTTGTTGGCACAACGAAAAAGTATTGCTCGCACGCTCGGCATTTCGGGAGTGTATCAAAGTGTGTATTTTCGTAAATCGGAAATTTGTATTCACTTTCTTTTGGCTCATAATCTTTCCCGTCCAAATCGCAAAGGAAAACCCCGTCAATTTTGGTCGGGTCTATGATAAGCTCTCCCGTTTCCTGTAATTGGTTCTCTATCGCACCTTCAGCCACGCCACGAATTACTATGTAGCCCATAGGTTCTAACCTTTCTTCCACTTTCGGTCACCCACTCTGATTTTAAACGGCATTCAGTTCCTGTCATGGCGGGCGGGGTTATAATTTGCGTCGGGGTGATAAAAATGGCTCGCTGGACGAAAAAGGATTTAGAGTATGCTGCCATGCTTTTAGGCGTCGCAAAGCACAAGGCGAAAACGAAAGATGAGAAGTTAGCGGTCAAACTTGCTGCGGTTTTAATGGGCGTTATCTTCCACCGAACCAGGCCCGATGCCCGTTGGTCTTTCTTTGAGATGGCGGGGCTCACCGAAGACGAAATTGCTGAAATTTGCGAAAAATACTTTACAGACACCCCTTCTCCTCACTATAGTCCCCGCCATTAATTTTGCCCGCCGAATAATT
>JAVVGN010000110.1:0-5577 GCA_032249095.1 Candidatus Caldarchaeales archaeon
AGCAGATACGGCTAGAGAACTACGTCAAGAGAACCACTAGGATGCCTACCCCTCCCCCCCATCCATTTCCCAGCAAACACCCCCACACTTATCTTATCAATTTTAACTAAAATTGGTGCCGGCGGTGGGACTCGAACCCACGGCGACGGGATTATGAGTCCCGCGCTCTGCCAGCCTGAGCTACGCCGGCACTCTGGCCAGATAAAACCGCACCGCCGGCGATACAACTATTCTTTGAGGCAGTATTAATCTTTGACCTCGGGGACCCTTCACAAGGCCGCCTAGCGCCTACTAAAGCCGCGTCACCGAAGATAAAGATGGCGCTGAGTCCTAGGGCCGATTTCGCTGATCCCACGATGATTAGCGGGTTCTTGACGCGTCGCGGAGGAGAGTTCCAAGCTCCTGCGCGTCATAGAGGCTCCCATGGACCTTGATTCTCCCCATGAAGAAGAGCTGGGTCGCGTCCGCTACCCCGTATATGACGCTTGCAAGATCCTCATCCGTTGCAATTATCGTTGCGACGGGGTCCTGAGCCTCACCCTCCTCAACGCTGAGGGACCCTCTCACGATCTTTAGCTGGAACGGCTGAGCGTTGATCGGTCTGAACTGATAGGTCTTAACCATTCTCGATGTTCGGGCCTTGAGAAGCTCATCCTGCGAGGCCTTAGAGATAAGCTCTCGAAGAGCCTCAAAAGATTTAGAGGCCATCAAGTTGGAGAATTAGAGCCGGTTATATATCTTTTGAGGCGGGTCTCCTCTGTCCAGGCTCTCCAGTTAATGGTTTTAAACAGGGATAGACGCTTCAAGGCTTGATATGAAGGTAGCTCTCGCGTACAGCGGCGGGCTGGACACAACAGTCTCGATACCATGGCTGAAGGAGAAGTATGGCGCCGAGGTGATCACGGTTACAGTGGATGTAGGCCAAGATGAGGATTTTTCCGCGATCGAGGAGAGGGCCTTGTCGGCTGGAGCCTCGAAACACTATTTCATAGACGCGAGGCGTGAATTCGTAGAGAACTACATAAAGCCCTGTATAATGGCTAACGGACTCTACGAGGATGAATACCCACTTGGGACCGCATTAGCGAGGCCGCTCATAGCAACTAAGACTGTCGAGGTTGCGTTGAAGGAGGGGTGCGACGCGGTGGCGCACGGATGCACAGGTAAGGGAAACGACCAGCTGAGATTTGACACAACCATCTCGGTCCTCTCACCCGAGCTTAGAATCATAGCGCCGATAAGGGAGTGGGACCTCTCGAGAGACCAAGAGATCGAGTACGCGAAAAAGAAAAACCTCAAGCTGGACTTTAGGATAAGCAGGTTCAGCATCGACGAGAACCTATGGAGCAGGTCGATCGAGGCCGCCGAACTAGAGGACCCATGGGTCAGACCGCCCCCCGAGGCTTTCAAGTACGTTGCCGACCCGGTCAGCGCCCCTGATAGGCCGGAACTCGTCGAGATAGAGTTCGAGCGGGGCGTGCCAGTTGCCCTGAACGGCGTCGAGAAGAGCCTCATAGAAATAGTTAGGGAGCTGAACGTGTTGGGAGGTAGGGCAGGCTTCGGCATAATCGACCACATAGAGGACAGGGCCGTCGGAATCAAGTCGAGGGAGATTTACGAGGCCCCCGCCGCCTTGCTACTGATTAGGGCGCATAAAGACCTTGAGAAACTGACTCTCAACGGGAAAACGATCGGTTTTAAGCGGCTAGTCGACCAGAGGTGGTCGGAGCTAGTATACTACGGCTTTTGGTACGACCCGCTCATGGAGGCCCTAAACTCTTTTATCGAGACAACGCAGAGAAACGTTACTGGGAAAGTTAGAGTCGAGCTTTACAAGGGGTCAGCGAGAATAGTTGGCCGCACCTCTGAAAATCCGCTCTATTCGCGCGAACTCGCAACATATGCGGCTGGCAGCGCCTTCCAGCAGAAGGCTGGTGAAGGATTCAGCAAGATCTGGGGCCTCGAGACCGTGATAAGCGCATCGGCGTGGAGGAGGCTGAGAGGGCGCTAGACGGACGTGACCTCCCTTCTCAGCCCCTCGTGGGGGATCTTGACGACCTCCACTTTGAACTTGCCAGAAATTGCTTTAGCGACCTCGTGCGACTTGTTTTCAGCGGCTATAGCTACCACGTATCCGCCGCCACCAGCGCCCGTGAGCTTCGCTCCTAGCGCGCCGCTCTTGACCGCCGTCTCTACCGCGAGGTCCAGCTGCTTGTTCGAGACGCCGATAACTCGCAGGAGATCGTGAGAAAGTAGGAAGAGGGTTCCAACCCTCTCAAGCCTCCTATTAGTTAATGCAAGCTCAAGCTCATTACAAATCTCGTCGTTCACGGCAAGGAGTCTGTCAAAGATGCCGACGAACTGGTCCCTCAACGCGGCTACCCGCCTAACCACCTCGCCGGTCCGCCTCCCCCTCTCCGTGCTTATCAGAAGCAACTCCATGCTACCCTCAATCGGGATCTGGCGCGGTTTCTCGCCACGGATAAAGCTGATGACCCCACCGTTTAGGGAAGCCGCGATGTCTATCCCGGAGGCCCTGAAGTGGATCGAGGACTCAGACACCGAGGCTAGCTCCATAACCTCGGACTGGGAGGGCTCGATATTCAGGGCCGCCAAGCATGCCGACGCCGCCGCAAGCGAGACAGACGCGGAGGACCCAAGCCCCATGCCTCTCGGAATCTCTGACTTAATCCGGAGCGAGAACCCCTTGGCACCATATCTCTCCACAACTTGGTCAAGCATGGCCTTCAAAGGTCTGAGCCTACGTGGTGCCGACTTATCGGAACTTTTGACCACCTTGTCGCCCTTCCATACACATGAATAGTTGGTGTCAAGAGAATCGATAGAGATCAGTCCATCACCCCGCACAATAGCCGTCGCATAAGCACGCTTCGGAATAGCACAGGCAATCGCGCGCCCCCTATAGACCACAAAATGCTCTCCACACAGGATAACTTTAGCGGGTGACGAGTAAGTCGCCGCCTCCATCCACGACTCCTTGATAAAGTTTGATTAAGACACTATTTAAACCCCCTTAGCCACCGCCCCGAGCTCGGATACTTGCAACCGCAGAGCCATAATCTTTTTCGCTCTTAATCCATTGTTTGTTGGTGGGTTCTGTTGTTTTGCTTTTATTTAAGCTCTTCCCATTTATAAGCTTTAAATCGCAAGAGGGTGGACTGAGGAGGCTATTTATCAGCATAATCAGCGACGGTATTACCATGCATTGACAGATGGGGAAAACCTATAAACACCAACACAAAATGGATTAAGAGCGAACCCATTATTTGGACACTACCCGACCTAAGACTACTCACATATATCATGGATCTTCTTAGGAGACTGGGTATAGAGTCAACGGGGCCAATGCTCAAAGCCCGACGAGGAACTATATTCTATGATCCTAGGATGGGGAAGAAATACACGCATAACAAGGATGTATATGTGATCTATATTCGAGTCAGCAGTAACATAAACTTCTACAGATACGTGGGCTTCACCATTACTAGGAAGCAGGCGTGGCTAGAGAACTACGTCAAGAGAAACACTATTACACCTGCCCCTCCCCCAACCATTTCCCATCCAGCATACCTAAACACGACTCTAACTAACAATAACTAATAGTGCGGCCGCCGGGATTTGAACCCGGGTATTGGGCTCGGAAAGCCCACGTCCTAGTCCAGGCTAGACCACGGCCGCATCGGTACGTTGGCTTCTTTTGAGGAGGTCCTCTCTCCCATCGTGAGGGTCGTTTTTGGGTCAACGTTCATTAGTGTGAGGCGATCTTATAGACTTTTGGATCCTGAAGCCCGAGGAGACAGCTCGCCCGATAGGTGGTGTATTAAGCGGTTCCTCGAGGTAAAGAAGTGTGGGGATGAGCGGCCCTCATTTTAACGTTGCGCTGGATTTGGATGGCTTGTGAGGCCGAGGCCATCACCTTTTTGTGTTGCCTGATGAGTTGTTGGGTGTATGATCCAGTTTATCAGAGTTGAGGTGGCTTTGGCGCTGCTGGCTTTCCTCTGTATTGGGATGACGGATTTCGTCCGGAAGAAGGCTTCTCTGGAGGGCGCGCATCCGCTCGGGTATCTGCTTGTGGAGTCTTTTGTCGTCATAGCGGTCATATCAGTCGCCTCCTTCCTATTCGAGAGGGGTGAGCCGCAGCTTTGGAGGGCCTCCATTCCCTATGCTCTGCTGAGCGGGCTGACCATCTCTCTAGGGCTTATCGCGTTGATGAGCGGGCTTAGGATAGGTCAGGGAAGTGTCGTGATACCGATATCGAGGCTTGGCCTAGCCCTCGCAGCAATTATGAGTCTCTTCTTCTTCGGCGAGGCGGTTACTTTGACGAAGATCCTGGGTGTTGCGTTCGCCGTGATGGCGGTCATTCTCCTTTCCAGCTAAATCTCGGAGACATGGGCGGACCGCAGGACAGAGGGCCGGCTTAAACCTAAATTAGTCCTTGACGAGTTTTTGACGGGTGCCTCGGTAGCTCAGACTGGTAGAGCACCGGCTTGGTAAGCCGGGGGTCGCGGGTTCGAGTCCCGCCCGAGGCTATATTAGTTATTATTTTGAGTATGTTGAGTGTGGGGGAAATGGTTGGGGGAGGGGTAGGTTTTCTAGTGGTTCTCCTGATGTACTCTTCTAGGCGTTGTTGTTTTCTCTTTATTGTGAATCCGATGTATTTGTAGAAGTTTGCGTTACTACTGGCTCGAATATAGGTATAGTAGCAATCCTTTTTAGCCATGTATTGCTTCCCCGTCCTCGGATCATTGATTACAGTTCCCCGTTGGAAAGCAATTCTTGGCCCAGTTAACTCTATGCCGAGTCTCCTAAGAAGCTCATTGATATATATGAGTCGCTTAATGTTGGTGTTGGTGATATATATGTAACCATGTTTGTCGACGCTTCCTTCCGAGTCCGCGAAGCCCCTGATGAAAGCCGCCACGCACCTCTCACAGTGCTCTATGTATCTCCTCAGCCTGTCGAGGTCAACTGGCTTTCTTAGGAGTTCGTATAGCGTCTGTGACCTAACTTCCACGACATACCTACCCGAAGATTTCACGTATCTTGGCCTTATTGGTCTCCTGCCCAGAACCTTTGCAAGACATCTGCCAAACTCCTCTACAAACTCCCTATCTTTAGCCTCAAGACATATTATGACGTCGTTGTAGCCTTTGCGGACGCGGCTTTTCTTCCCAACGCATCCATCGCCTAGGACCACGCCGATCACGTACGCCAACTCCTCTGAAGGCTTCAACAATTCTAGTGAAGGTATCCGTCTACCATTGTATGGGCTATGCATCCCACGTAGCCACTCACTTATCGACGACTTGGAGATCCTGACTCCGTATCTTCGATAGATCTCCCCGATGATCCCTCTATATGTCAGACCGCGTCTCCGAAGAACAACGACATCATTGTACAGCTTTATTCTAAGCTCTCGTGGCAGGCATCTCCTCACTTACTACACCTCCTCGTTCTGTGTCTTTATCTCGTATGGCCTCGCCACTATGTGGAACCTCTCTACCTGCTCCCTCTCTAGGACTGTCGAGTTGAGTGGTGGTAGGTGGTAGATTCTCG
>JAVVGN010000111.1:0-5449 GCA_032249095.1 Candidatus Caldarchaeales archaeon
CCACTACTCCTTATATGTGGGGCCGGTGGGGGGTTCTTATCCGAAACGGGTGATGGGGATGGAGTGGGATGGTGGTGACTGATTCGGGGATCGAGGTTGCAGTGGGGAGGGTTCTGAGCATTACTTCGACACCCGACGGAGTCGTGATTGTGCAGAACGAGTGGGATGGCATGCTGAGGAGATGGATGATACCCTCCATCGCGACGCTGAGGTGGCTTATACATGAGGCCACTGTTGGAGAAACGCCGCCGAGAATCTACCACTTACCACCACTCAACTCAATAGTCCTAGAGAGGGGGCAGATAGAGTGGTTCCACATAGTTGCGAGGCCTTACGAGATAAAGACACAAAACAAGGAGGCGGTCTGAATGTGTAGGGTCTTCGTAGACTTCGGTCGCAACAGGGTTTATGCTCTTCCGGAAGATGGCGGTGAGGTGGTGGTCTTCAACGATTTCCTAGAGATGTTTGGGAAGTTGAGGCCGAAGATTGTGGTGGCTGATAGTTATCCGAGGAGGCTCCTACCAACTATAACGCGGCTTGACGGGGCTGCGTTCCTGACCACACCTATACCATTGTGGGACCCACACGGTGGGCTAGGGCGCCGTTTCTATCAGTGGTGGCGTGTTGAAGGACTCCTTAACTACCTCTAGCACCACGTGGGTGGAGGTCCTCTCGACGTAGCGCATGCCGAGGACACGCTTAACGAACTGGCTGAGCTCATGTCTATCCTTGAACCTGGCTATAACTATCGAGTCTATCTCACCGGTGACGTCGTAGACCGCGAGGACGTTGGGCTCCTTCGCTATCTCCCTCTGGACCTCCAGCAGCTTCCCCTCCCTAATCACTATACCGATCACTGCGGTGATCTCGTATCCGAGGGCGGCTGGGTCGAGGACTACGGTATAGCCCTTGATTATGCCGAGCCGGTGAAGCCTGGCGAGCCGGTAAGCCACCGTCGCCACAGACATCCCAAGCGCCCTCGCGAGTTCCCTATAGGAGGCCCGCCCGTTGCTGGCTAGCATGTTTAAGAGCCTCGCATCAGTCTCGTCCAACTTCTTCAGCATCTACCCCAAATTTGACTAGACCTACTTATGAATTATCCTGAACATCCCCGCCCCGATAGTACATATATTCAGCCTGCCGGCTGGATTAGGCGTAGAGGCCGGGATGACGCTTAACAGGATCGCGGACGAGATCGTGAAGCTCCTCAGCGACCCAAACCTCGTCGGCCTAGCCACCCTTAGGCACTACCCCATGGAGAGGCGGATATACCAGAAGTTCGGGGTCTGCGGCTTCAGCCTAATGCTCTCCTTCGGCGGCGAAGGTGGCTCGAGGATAATCTACATACTTGTCGAGGCGAGGGCGAGGGGAGCGGGGCGGAGCGGAGTGAAGGGTTACGAAAAGGCGGGGGGGACCGTCACCTGCCTATTCGCCGAGGAGAGGGGTGGGAGGCTCAGCTACCGGAGGATGAGGGGTACCTACAGCTCCATGGAGGAGCTCTTCCGGGGCGCCGAGAAGGTGAGGGCAGCCTTCTACGAGCGGTACCGCCTACTCAAGCCAGGCTTCCCGGCCGGCGAGGTCTTCCACCAGGCCGGAATCCCGGCCGACGAAATCCATCTGGGAGTATAAGGGCGCTGCCAGGGACTCGTGAGGCCGCGTCGCTGTATTACGTCTGCATTCCCCTCTTAGCCCACCGGTTACACGCTTTTATCGCGATGGTCAGGGCCTCTACTCCGGACGGCGTATGGATAGGGTTACGGCAGGCCTAGTCGCGGTTGGCGTCGGTATGGCTGTGGGTGTCGCCCCCACGTTCCTAGCCCTCGGACTCGTGGCTGCGGGTCAAGCGGCCTCGCCCGTGGTCAGGTGGCTCGAGGCGGAGGTCTTCGGCAACATATCCATGAACCTTCTTCTAAGCCTATTTGCGAGCCCAATAATCGTGGCGGGCCTCACGGCCTTCAGGGAGGGGGTCCGGAGAGCCCTCGCCGCGCGCCAGACCGAGAGTCCTCAGCACCGAGAGGAGGCACCCGCCAATTAGCGGGGCCCCGTGGCTGGAGAACTAGCATCCCGGTCTATCCGAGGCGAGCTTTACAGCTTCCCTGACCGCCTCCGGCATCGACCTGTAGCTCGCTATGCCCTTCTCCGCCAGTATCCTCCAGCCCTCCTCCTGCCTCGTCCCCACCAGCCTAATCACGAGCCTAGAGGCGTCTAGGCCTAGGGCGTCAACAGCCTTAACTATCCCGGTCGCTACCTCGTCGCACCTCGTTATGCCTGCCAAGACGTTTATGAGGGCGGCCCTAACACCCCGCTGCTCATAGACAATTCTTAGGGCGTGGTAGACCTGTTCGGGCGAGGCGCCGCCGCCAAGGTCGAGAAAGCAGGCGGGCTTCCCACCGTAGGTGAAGACGAGGTCCATAGTGGCCATCGTTAGGCCTGCGCCATTACAGATTATCCCGACCTCGCCGTCAAGCTCCACGTAGTTGAGGCGGTATCGCGACGCAATACTGCTCTCGGCGTCCCTGAAGCTGTACTTGTAGATGCGCGCGGCGTTGTCGTCGATTATTATCTTCGCGTCGAGGGCCATCAGCCTGCCGTCTGGAAGGAGGGCGAGAGGGTTGATCTCGGCGAGGTCGCAGTAGTAGCGCGTGTAGAGGTCGTAGAGGCCCCTGCATACTGCCTCAAGCCTCTGAGAGGCCTCAGCGCCAAGCCCCAGCCTCCTGCTAAGCCTCCTGAGCTGCCAATCCTGCAGCCCGACGAGGGGGTCAACCGCTATCCTCACAAGACTCTCAGGCCTGCTCCTAAGCAGCTCCTCGACATCCACCCCTCCCATCCTCGATGCAAGAATCGTGTGGGAGTTCTGGGACCTATCGACGACGCATGAGAGGTAAAGCTCTGAGTGGCCCTTCACGGCCTCGGCGACGAGGAGCTTCTCGACCCGCTCGCCCTTAAGCTCCGAGCCGATCATCTCGGCAGCAAGCTTTGCGGCCTCACTTGGGGTCTCCGCCCTTCTTATCCCCCCAGCCTTCCCGCGACCACCCACCAAGACCTGCGCCTTCAAGACGACGGGGCAGCCTATCTCGCGTGCGGCCTCCTCCGCCGAAGCCGCGCCGTCGACGACGCGGAACCTTGGGAGTGGGATGTTATGCTGCCTGAGGAGCTCGTAAGCCTCGTACTCGTAGAGCCTCATAGTCCCGCAGTAGCCCCTTCAGCAACAGAATATAGAGCTATCCTCCGGAGGCGCTTAGATAGATGAGGGCCCGCTCGCCGAGGGTTATTCTGTGGCGGGATGCGAAGCCCTCGGGCAGCTCCAGCACATACCTAGCCTCGACCGGCGGTGTATAGACTGTGCAGTCCTCTCCCGAGCAGGGCTCAGCGCGCTCAACGATATGAACCACCCGCCCCATCGAGTCCATCCAAACTATGTCGATCCTAAACCTCATACCGTACATCCAGAAGGAGTGGAGCCCCTCCCGCTCGAAGATGAAGAGCATTCCACGCCCCTCCTCCAGCCTTTCCCTCCCCGAGAGGCCCCTCGCAAACTCCTCCGGAGTCCTAGGGACCTCCGCGTAAACGACTGCACCGCCCATGAAGACGATCGCATAGCCTGGCGGAGGAGGGCTGAGAGTTAGAGTCGCGGTCTCGACGACCTTTACGCTCATCGTGACCGTGATCGTTCCCCTCAATGTTGTCCGTGTCTCCCCGACCTCTCCCCTACCGACGATATAGCCTAATGACCCGGCGAGAGCTAGGACGAGCGCTAAGATCGCCGGAAGGAGCCATCGCGGAGCAGGCACGGACTTGCTCGGGCCTAGGCCCTAGCCTTGCTGAAGCGCTTCTCGACGTCGTCCCAATTTACTACCTGCCACCAGGCGTCGACGTAGCTCGCCCTGTCATTCTTGTATTGGAGGTAATAGGCGTGCTCCCAGACGTCGAGGGTGAGGAGTATTGGGAGCTGGGCGAGGTGCATTAGGTTCTGCTTCTCTATCTGCGTCAGAACCAGCCTGTCAGTCTCTGGGTCGTAGAGAAGTAGGGCCCAGCCGACTCCCTCGACCGTCTTCGCGGCGTCGCTGAAGAGCTTCTTGAAGTTCTCAAACCCGCCGAACTCCTTCTCGATCCGGTCCGCGATCGAGCCGCCCGGCTTGCCGCCGCCTTTACCCGGAGGGGCCATGTTGGGCCAGAAGATAGAGTGGAGCTTATGCCCGTCAAGGTTGAAGCTGAGGTCCCTGAGGACGGCCCTGACGTCTATTGTTATCTCGCCCCTGCTCGCCTTCTCGATCTTCTCTAGGGCCGCGTTGGCGCCGTTCACGTATGCCTGGTGGTGCCTGGTGTGGTGCAGCGTCATGATCTGCTCGGAGATGACAGGCTCGAGGGCGTTGTATGCGTAGGGGAGCTGCGGGAGCTGGTACCTCTGCATGCCTATCGCCTCGGGCCACGCCTATTTGAGGTTTTCCCAACATCCCCCCTACGGAGAAGATAGAGGGAGCTATATGCCCTCCGGAGGTCGTGTCGCCGCTCAAGGACCACTCGGACCCTAGCGATGTCGTTAAAGGCGGTGCCCTTCTCGAGCCTCCGTGCTAGCCTCGAGGCCAGGCCCGCATAGGACTTGAAGAGCCTGATGGCCTCGGGGGACCTCATGGCGTAGTCGCCGTAGAAGCTCTCGGACTCGCCTAGCGCGACAGAGACTAGTGTTAGCAGGGCCATGAGGCTCTTAGTCTCTACACCGGGCGGGGGGAGGCGCGACAGCATCACACCCGCCGATAGGCCGGCGAAGTGTGTGAGTGAGAGGGCCACGAGCATGGCTCTGTCATGCTCCTCGACCCCCATCCTGACGACCCTAGTGTTCGGTAGGATGAGTCGTATGAGCCGGTCCTCCTCGCTAGACCTTCTCGCAACGTGGACCGTTGTTGTGCCTCGGTCGTCCTTCTGCCCCGGTCCGAAGAGCGGATGTATAGAGGCTACGACATGCCCGCGCGACCTCGCAAGTCTTAGATACCTTACGAGGGGCCTCTTGAAGGCAGAGATCTCGACAAACCGCGCCCGCCCCACGGTCATGCGTGTTGCGCTCTCAAGGACTGGGCCGGCCTCCGAGATTGGAAGCGCAAGTAGTACGACCCCGTCGCCACCCAGCCCGGAGAGTGATCCGACCCTCTCGCCGCCGACCCTCCTAGCCAGCCTCGCGGCTCTCCCAACATCAGAGTCATAGAGCAGTACTCTGTGACCTGCAGATGCCAGCCTCTCGGCGAACCAGCCACCCATCCGCCCACAGCCGACTATTATTATCTGCTTAACGACCATCACCATAATAATTCGAGTCGCTCTTGCCGAGTAATAAGACGGCTCATCCCCCTATATATACTAACTTTAATTGTTTCTATTTATCGTATTTCGGATATCCGCATAGTGTTGTTTGTCCTTTTCCCCTGAATATCACTTCGTTTCCCCATGGGTCTAG
>JAVVGN010000112.1:0-5316 GCA_032249095.1 Candidatus Caldarchaeales archaeon
AGGGGGTATCTGAAGATGCACTTCGCTATAGACGCCAGGACAGGGGAGATAGTGTGCTTTGAGAGGACGACAGATAGGGTACATGACTCCGAGGCCGCTAAGAGGATGGTGGATAGATCGATGGGGGCTGGGAACGTCATAAAGGTAATAGGAGACGGAGCATACGACTCCATCGGATTCATAAGACACCTCGAGAGGAGAGGGATAGAACCTATTATAAGGCCGAGGAGGAATGCGAGAACTGACAGAGGGCCTCCCTCCAGAAGGTCTGCAGCCAGGATGATAAGGGATTACGGGTACAGAGCATGGAGCAGAATAGTGGGATATGGTGGGAGGTGGATGGCTGAGACTGCAATATCCAGGTTCAAGGCATTGTTCGGAGAACATCTCCTCTCCAGGAAGCCGAGATGGATGGACTCAGAGCTGACGATCAAGGCGCTCATACACAACATGCTATTGAGCGCCGTAACAACGTAGAAAACCGGGCACCAGACGGAGAGGGGAAAATCGAACCCCAAGAATTAGGCCACAAGGCAGGTATCTTGAATGTTTATGTAGTACTATCGCGTACGCCAACATTATCAGTAGTTTGCTCCGCAATCTTCTCCCCTTCCATGAACGCCGGAATAATTCATAGCGGGTCTCTAGCCTAGTCCTAGACAATGTTTTGAAGACGATGGAATCGTGGGAGACGATGTAGGCCAGTAAAGGACCCTTAAGACCAAGCCTCTCGACGACCATACTGTAGAGCGGTAGTTACATAGCCTTTTCATGAATCCTAGTTGTCAGCCTTTCGGCGTAGCGCTGAAGCACCCTATGAGTCTCATCTGCTAATGGATCATCTGTTGTAGTACGTGTATTTTTGGCCGCCCTCTTTATCCCAGCCAGCTCCACCCAAAGCTCCGTCAGAGCCCTAACCTCAAGCTCCAACGGAGAAGTATAGAGTGGCTGGAACAGATCTGGATCTTCATAGAATATCTGCCTTAGAGCCTTCACATCATTCTCATCCGTCTTCCTAAGACCATTGTTCCTTCGCTCCTCGGAGAGCTTTTTAAGATCCCTAAGCCTCAGGAACAAAGCCCCGCCAAGCCGAGTCATGGTTGGTAGGAGCCTCCTCGGATAACTATCAGCAACCACAATCTTCGGCCTCAGACCCTCAAACATTTCTAGAAGGCCGTCGAAGACCATCACCTCTTCACCGTCCTCTGGGAGGGCATAGACCCCGTTACGTCCGAAGTCTACGAAGACCCTACTCACTCAGACCACCTCCTCGTTCTGTGTCTTTATCTCGTATGGCCTCGCCACCAACTGGAACCCCTCCATATCCCCCTCCATCTCCATCACCAGCTCGGAGAAGGACACCCACCGGCCCCACATATAAAGAGTAGCGGCCCCAATAATCGGGTCATCCCCCCAACACGGACTCACTAGGAGCCAAACACACCAGAGAGAGGAGTAAGGAAGGAGAAATCTAAACCAAAGAACGTAAAACATACCAATATAGTTGGATTTATGGGCAACGAGGTAATGTTCGAGGGAAAAGGACAGACAACACTATATGGATATCCATGTTAATATATCACCCTGCAATCCCTTTTTTCGTTATGACCGAACCGCTAGTCGCGCTACAACTTTACTCGGTTCGTGATGACTGTGCGAGGGACTTTTTCGGGACGCTCGAGAAGGTTGCCGCGATGGGTTATGATGGCGTTGAGTTTGCGGGCTTCTATGGAAGGTCGGCAGGCGAGTTGAGAGATAAGCTGCGCGAGCTCGGCCTCAGTGTTGCCGGCTCGCACGAGTCGTTGCAGAGGGTTGTGGGGGACGCGTTGGAGGAGACGGCGAGGTTCAACCTCGAGCTAGGTAACAGGACCATCGTGATTCCCTGGCTCCCACCACAGATGAGAAGCGATAGAAGGGGCTGGGAGAACAGCGCCGCGCAGATAAGCAGCGTAGCCGAGAGATGCGAGGCCCGCGGAATAAGGGTTGGATACCATAACCACCGCGAGGAGTTTTTGCCGATTGACGGAGAATATCCCTGGGACATCTTTTTCCGACGCGCGGGGCCCCGCGTGTTCATGCAGCTAGATACGGGGAACGCGCTGAGCGCCGGGATAAGCGTTGAGTCGCTCGTGGAGACTATAAGGAGGTATCCTGGGAGGTCTTTGACGATACATCTGAAGGACTACTCCAGGACGCGCGGGTTCGTACTCCTCGGGGAGGGCGACGTGCCCTTCAAGAGAGTGATAGACGCGTGTATGGATGTAGGTGGTACGGAGTGGTTCATCGTCGAGATCGAGGTCTATCCCCACCCTCCCCTCGAGTCCGTCCGCATCTGTCTAGAAAACCTCAGACAGATCCTCTAGCCGGGCCGGCGAAAACACAACAACTCCCCGCCGCGAGAGGTAAACATAAAAAAAAAGCAACAAAAAATAGAGGATTTAACAATTAAGCCACAAAGCGTAATTTGAAGTAATGGGGAAAGAGGGGGGAGGGGTTGGTAGGCTTCACCCGACTCTAGAGAACCCAGAAGGCCAGAAGAGTAATAGTGCGGGCCACACAATCCACAGGAGGGTTTTAAAGCCCCGCGCCTGCGGATTGTAGGTTATTTACGTTAGCTGCTCCAGCATTCTGGGTCTTTTCTCCGTCAGGCTTGAGCAATAATCCCGGCCTTCCGGGTCTTCAAGTTTAGACATATGGTCTTCAAGACTTCTTCTATGTCCCTGCCATTTATCCTGTATCCCTTTATGCTTAGTGTCAGTGTCTCGAGCGCGTTTCTAGCCTTTGTTTTGTGGTAGTGGGTCTTCCCATCCCTATCCCATAGGCCGAAATAGTCCCTGACCCTACACCAAGACGACCACTCCGCATAGGTAAAGACCTCCACAAGAAACTCCAAGGCCGAAGATCTACCACCTACCCCCAACACCTCAACGAGTCCATTGTAGGCCAGATATCTTTTACCGGCCTCCTCGGCTATCTGCCTCGCCATCTCCACCATCTGCTTCTCTATCGAGGAGATTGCTGGCTTCAGAACCTCCTTCTCAGCATCAGACAAAGCCTTATACTTGTTGAGTAATTGTTGATGAGTCTTCAATAGAGACCTATAGGCCAGAATCATCCTCCTCAAGACTAGGAAGTCCTCGGTAACCCTCCTGAACCACCTCTCTCCTATCTTCATCAATGCCCTTATGTCTCCCCTAGCGCTCTTCGGCAGCCTAAGCTCTCCGCGCACCCTCTTAAGCAATGTAAGTCTCCTGAGATAATTGACCTCCACTCCCTTTCTCAGAAGTTCTATAGCACCGTCAGTATGCTGGGGTGGTATTGTATCCATGAATAGCTTGTCTCCGGGCCCAGCAGGGATCTCGCTGAAGCTGTCTACATGCTTGAAAGTTATTCCGTCAGTAGTATATGTTATCCTGAAGCCCTCTCCGTTCCTCTTAGTCCTATGAACATCCGCGTAGAACTTCAATATCCCTGCACCCCCTCATTCTGTGTCTTTATCTCGTATGGCATACACCAACAAACATTAAGGGCTTAGATAAGGAGATAGGCGTCATCAAGAAGGATGAGGTCTAAACTAAGACACATACTAGGCATAGAACACGGAAACATACCAATACAATTGGACTTGTGGGGAAACGAGGTAATATTCAGGGGAAAGGGACAGACAACACTATACGGATATCCAAAACAAGAAATATAAGATTCAAATAGTGCGGAGCGCAGTGTGGTTCTTTGTGCCACGGACCGTCTTCGAGAAGATCTGGGAAGAGCACGTCCTCGCGAAGAGGGGTGAGGATGAGTACCTTCTCTACGTTGACAGGCATCTGACGCATGAGGTGACGTCGCCGATAGCGTTCGAGGGCCTGCGCCAAAAGAATAGGAGCGTTAGGAGGCCGGACCTTACGTTCGCCATTATGGACCATAACGTGCCGACGGCTGATAGGGCCCTCCCGGTCCGGGACGAGTACTCGAGGGCTCAGATGAGGGCTCTTGCGAGGAACGCGGCCGACTTCGGCCTGACGCTTTTCGACTACTTTAGCCCCTGGCAGGGGATCGTCCACGTTGTCGGTCCAGAGCTAGGCCTCACGCTCCCTGGCATAACCCTGGTCTGCGGAGACAGCCACACAAGCACACACGGCGCCCTTGGCGCCCTAGCCGTCGGGATAGGGACAAGCGAGGGGGAGCACGTCTTCGCTACGCAGACCGTATGGCTCAGGAGGCCAAGGCTGATGGAGGTGAGGATGGAGGGCTTGTTCCCGAGCCACGTGACGGCCAAGGACGCGATACTCTACACGATTAGGGAGCTTGGGACGGGCGGGATGATCGGCCACGTATCAGAGTTTAGGGGCGGGGCCGTTGAGAGGATGAGCGTGGAGGAGAGGATGACGATCTGCAACATGGCGATAGAGGGTGGTGCGCGGACCGCGATAATACAGCCCGACGAGAAGGTCTACAATTACGTCAAAGACACCCCCTACGCCCCGAGGGATGAGGACTGGGACGAGGCGCTTAAGTATTGGGAGAGCCTCAAGACTGACCCAGCCGCCAAGTATGACAAGTCTTATCGGCTTGACGTGGGGAGACTCGAGCCACAGATAACTTGGGGCACGAATCCCGCCATGTGTATTGGCGTGACCGAGACAGTTCCAGACCCGCGGCTGACGGAGGACCCGACCCAGAGGAGGTCCTACGAGAGGGCCCTCGCATATATGGGCCTGAACCCCGGTCAGAGGATCGAGGACACCCCAATAGACGCTGTCTTCATAGGCTCCTGCACCAACGCCAGACTGTCCGACCTGATCCAGGTGGCGCGGCTCGTCAAGGGGCGCAAGGTCGCCCCAGGTGTGAGGGCCATGATCGTTCCCGGCTCCATGCTTGTGAAGAGGAGGGCTGAGAGGATGGGGCTCCATAGGATATTCCTGGAAGCAGGATTCGAGTGGAGGAATAGTGGATGCAGCATGTGCATCGCGATGAACGAGGATAGGCTTGGGCCAGGTGAGAGGGGTGTCCTCACCTCCAACAGGAACTTCGAGAACAGGGCGGGCCCCGGAAGCAGGGTACACCTGGCTAGCCCCCTCACGGCCGCGGCCTCCGCCATCGAGGGGAAAATTGCAGACCCCCGGAAATACGACATGGTGCCGATAGAAGAGCTGGAGCTTGAGTGGGTCTCTCCCTGGGTCCGGCGTAATGTCTTGGCTCCCCTGAGGGGTGGCTAAGAGATGCCGGAGCCCCTGGTCATAATCGAGTCTCTATAATTATACGATAGTGTCCAAATAAGCATTTTTGCTCACCTCCCTGTCCTCGCGGCCTGATAGT
>JAVVGN010000113.1:0-5273 GCA_032249095.1 Candidatus Caldarchaeales archaeon
TATGGAACCGAAAGAGACTGGCTAACGAGCCCAGTACCGCATCAATAACGTGCATATGGCCAGAGACCATCCCAAAAGGCTTAAGTAAAACTTGTCAGTATCCTCGAGGTCTACCGGCTTCTTCAGAAGCTCGTAGAGCGTCTTTGACTCAACTTCAACGACATACCTTCCTGAAGATCTCCTGTACCTAGGCCTTATTTCTCTCCTGCCCAGAACCTTTGCGAGACATCTATCAAACTCTTCAATGAACTCCTTATCTTTAGCCTCAAGACCTATCATGACGTCGTTGTAGCATTTGCGGACGCGGCTTTTCTTGCTAACATATCCATCGCCAACCTTCACACCTATCACGTACGCCAACTCCTCTGAGGGCTTCAACAGTTCTAGTGAGGGTATCCTTCTTCCGTTGTATGGGCTATGCGCTCCGCGTATCCAGTAGCTTATGTGAGACTTGGATAGTCTGACTCCATATCTTCGATAGATCTCCCCGACAATCCCTCTATACGTCAGCCCACCTCTCCGAAGAGCAACAACATCATTGTACAGCTTGATCCGAAGCTCCAGCGGCAGGTATCTACCCACTCACTACACCACCTCACTCTGTGTCTTTACTTCGTATGGTCTCGCCACCAACTGGGACCTCTCTATATCCCCACTTCCAACCTCTTCCCTCTCCATCCCCATCACCCGCTCGGATGAGACCCTCTCTACCGACTCCGCATATAAAGAGTAGTGGCCCCAGTAATCGGGCCATCCCCAACCTAGATACGCTATAAGCTAAAAACATTCGTAAGGATTACTCCAGACCCCGTCCTGAGGGGGATGATGGAGAAGGCGGAGGGAGGAGGCAGGAAGATAGAGGTCAGGATACTCTATAACAAGTATTACTGGGCAATACAATACGAGAAGGACTTAGAGATAGACGGAAACATACTATTCTTCATAGAGAGCGCTAAGGAACTGTTGCCAGGATATATAAAGACTTCAAGGGGACTAATACTGCCACGAGAACTATACTACGCACTAACAAACATTAAGGGCTTAGAGAAGGAGATAGGAGTAGTAAAGAAGGAGAAATCTAAACTAAGACACATACTAGGCATAGAACACGGAAACATACCAATACAGTTGGACTTGTGGGGAAACGAGGTAATCTTCAGGGGAAAAGGGCAGACAACGATATACGGATACTCAAGACCAGACTAACAGACTCGTGAAGATCTCTCTTTCCGCTACCCTGAAGCTTACATGGTCTTCGGCCACTAGCGTGCCAAAAACTTTTGTAAGCTCTATCACCTCAACCATCGGCAAAGCCCCCACCCCAGAACATCGTGAAAACATGCGAGGCAACCTCGGAGAGTTGAGTTTTTATTCTATTGATTCTCACATCGAGAGGAGGCAGGCGTGACTAGAGAAGTGGATGAGCAGCGGTTCCTCCGCGCAGAGGTGAAAAGTATCAAAGTCGACAACAAAAGCATTGGTCAACTCATAGAAGATATGTCGAATACGGCTTTCCAAGGCAGGGCGCTCGGCGAGGTTGTCAAGGTCTGGGAAGAGGCCTGCAGGGCTAGTGATACGGTTATTTATCTGGGGCTTGCCGGCTCACTAAGCACAGCTGGGCAGAGCGAGATAATCAAGTGGCTAATCAGAAACAGGTTTGTAGATGTATTGGTCTCGACGGGGGCGAACATAACCGAAGACCTCATCGAAGCTATGGGGGCGAAATATTACAAGGGGAGTCCCAGACTAGACGACGCGGCTCTATGGAAGGCAGGCATATACAGGTTCCACGATGTCCTTGTCAGGGAGAGAGATTATGTAGCGATGGAGAAAATGCTCGCAGAATTCTTAGCCGGCCTTGACCGGACTCGTACCTATAACTCGGCCACCCTCTTAAATAGGCTGGGAGAGTGGCTCAATGCGAGGGGAATCGAGGGTATACTTACGGAGGCTTGGAGAAGCGGGGTCCCCGTGTTTTCCCCCGCTCTGGTCGACTCAGGCATGGGCGTTGCCTATCTTTACAACCGATATCGGTACGGTGAGTCTTTCAGAATACTTGTAGATCATTTCGAGGACTACGAACTCTTAGTCAAGATCAAGGCGCGGCACGCAAACAGCGCAGCCATCTTCATAGGTGGAGGTGTCCCGAAAGACGTTATACAGCTAGCCTCGGTCGCGGTTGACTTGCTTCTCAGCGGAGATATCCACAGGACGAGGCCGCACAAGTTCGCGGCTCAGATCACTACAGATGCCCCTCATTGGGGTGGGCTCTCAGGTGCTACCTTAGAGGAGGGGAAGAGTTGGGGGAAGGAGGGGCCAGAGAGCTTGATCGCTCAGTGTTTCTGCGACGCCACGATCGCTCTTCCATTTGTGGCTCATGCTCTGATGGGGCGTGTCGGTAAGAGGGAGGGGCCGCCCGACCTGAACTGGGTTTTTAAGTAGTCGTCTGCCCACTCCTTATCTGAGATGCAAGGATCGGTAGGAGTATTGTGGCGTCTCCGTATAGAGTTATCTTCTTGGCCGAGCCCTTCACTTTTCGCCAGCTTATGGCTTCTCGGAGAGGCGCGCCGGTGAGGCTTCCATCCCACTCCACCCCCGTTGTTATGTATATCGCGTAGTCCAGGCCGCCCCCAAACTGGTTCAGCCATAATGTATGGTGTTTGCTTATGCCTCCTCCCACTATAAGGGCTCCTCTCCTAACCTCCTTGAACATGATCTCTGATAGTGCGTCATAGTCTCTGAAGAGGTCGAGCCTGAAGTCCCTATGCGTGGTGTGGAATATCCAGAGCTGCGTACCCACGGCTCCGTCCATAAGTCCCGGAACCACAACTTTAGCCCCTCTCTCAGCGGCAGCTCGAAGGAACGAGCCCTCCCCGAGCCTGAGCCCGATCTCCCTACAGAGCTCTATGCTCCCAAGCTCCCTCAGACCCTTCTGGTGGAGCTCCTCTAGCAGCTCCCGCATGAAGCGCTCGATCGCTAAGCCATAGTTCTCCTGGGGGATTATGACCGAGCCAAGCCTGTACAGGCCTTCCCTCTCTAGCTCTAGGTCATTCTCCTCAAAAGCCCCCTCGTAATAGTCACCGAGGTTTCTAGCTATGTCGTGATCTAGTGCTCCACATGTTGTGACAATATAGTCGAAGCGGCCGTCCTTGATTAAGCTCGCTAAAACGCCTCTCGCCCCCGTTGCGATGAGGGCGCCAACAAAGGAGAGCCACCTTATGCAGCCCTCGTCCTTCACCATTTCTCTAAGAATCTTCACAGCCTCAGCCAAGTAAGCAGACATGAAGCCGCCTGATTGACCCATCGCCTCGACAAGCTCATCAATTCTTGTCCCTGGGGATGTATGGTAGTCCTTCACAGGCCGCCTACCACTGATCAGTGATCTCCCCATAACCGACCCGAAAAATTGATCTAGGGATAGAAATAATTCTTCGTCAAGGAACCCCGGGGGAGTGTCTCGCGCGCATATAGCTGGACAGAATTTTAAACCACTGTCTCAGCAGGATCTCCATACCAAATCTCTCCTCCCTCCTCTTCATATAGAGGTAAGGGAAGAGGATAAGATGAAAATCGCGTAAGAAGCTGAACTCTCCTCGGTGAACCTTTCTCAAGAACATGAAAGTCTTGTAATAAGCGTCGAAGTCTCTGAGAACCCGCCTCCTGTAGCTTTCTAGGCCCTGCTCGAGCGTCTCGGAAAGAATATTCGCACACTCTATCGCAGGGATTATCCCCTCCCCCGTTACTGGGTGAACAGCCCCGATACACTCACCAACACCTACAGCCTTGCCGGACCATATCGGCTCGCACTGGGCGGGGGAGGCGATTCTAACCGGCCTCCCAACAATCTCCACTACCTCACCTCCGTACTTTTTTGTGAAGGCGTCGAGCTCGGGTCTCTGCCTATTGAGATAGTCGCCTGCTCCGACGTGGGCGTATCCCTTCTCCAGCGGGAAGTACCAGAGGTATCCGGCGAGTTTATAGAAGGGTTTGAGGTAAAAGTCGTCAAAAGGTGGGTCTCTGAATCTTACTAGATATTCGGTCGTAGGTATGTAGTAGTCCCGTCGAATCCTTGGGAGAAGGACTCTGTGGAAGCCGGTGGCATCGACTATCAAGTCGTACTCGGACTGCGCTAACCCCCTGGCATCTACATCGTAAACGATTTTGAGTCTCCTGTGAAGATCTAAGATGAGCCTTTTCTTATCGAACGTACATAATCCCTTAAGCTTAATGGACATAATCTCATCAGGTAGCTGCACCAGCATCTCGCGCCCCTCGTGGAGAATGTACTCGTCAAAGCTCAACCCAGCCCTTGACGCGTGCCGCCTCATCTCGTATTTACTTGTCGCCCAGGCGCATATGGCGCGAAACTTCTCTTTCTTCTGTCTCTCGAAGACTGTAACATCGGTATGACCATCAAGGAGTGTGGCCAGATAGCTCCCCGCGACTCCCCCACCTGCTATCGCCACCCTATTTATAACCAAACAATCTCACCCGCTAGTCCGGCTCCACGATGGTTCCGGCGTATCCCTTGGAAAGAGCTTCCCTCAACCGTTTTGGGTCGCGCCCATCTATAATTGATAGAGAGATCCTACTCCTCTCCAATATTGAGAGCCCAACCGCGTCAACCATTCTGTACTCCCCCGCTGTTTGAGGAGAACCCTCCATCAACCTCCTTAGCTCACTATAGGTCATCCTACTAATGAGCCTAGCGTCTCTAAACATTCTCGGATCCTTGTCGTATATACCCTCCACGTTGGTTGCCACGAGCATCTTGCGTGCCCTTATCGTCTCCGCGCAGTAAGCAGCCACAGCGAAGGTCGATTGACCGGGCCAGAATCCACCAGCAACCGCTAAATCCCTCGAGACTAGGGCGTTCCTCAGCTCCTCTACTGACCCGACGACGTTAGGGTATGACACATCACCCAGCGCCTGAATGAATAAACTGGCGTGTATCCTCGTCACCATTATCGCTATTTCGTCGCAGACAGTCTCGCTTGCCCCAAGAGTCCTAGCAGCCTTGATGAACCCTCGCGCAGCGTCCCCCCCACCCACCACCAATACCCACTTCTCCCCGCTGGTGTGACAGCTCTTCAAAACCTCAGAAGCCTCCTTAATCCAATCTACTGATGTCACACCGCTACGAGAAAAAAGGTGTCCCCCAATCTTTACCACGAGGCCCAATCCGCCTAAGCAGGCCAAAGAGACGTATTAAAGTATGGCTAAGGCTGGAAACTTAAAATTATGCACCCACTGCCTTATCTCCCGGGGTCTGA
>JAVVGN010000114.1:0-5260 GCA_032249095.1 Candidatus Caldarchaeales archaeon
AAACATAGAATTCGTTTTTACTCTTAATCCATTGTTTGTTGGTGGGTTTAGGGTTTATTTTACGGCCTTTCCGACTGTTGAGGCGTGCTGTCTTACCTCAGAGCCATCTCTCTGAGCCTTCTCCCAACGACCTCTAATGGATGCTGCTCCGTCTTCCTCATCAGATCCTCAAGTATCCTGTAGGCCTGAGGGTTTCCGGTCCACATCTTCTCGAACTCTCCTGACCGAATCTTCTCCAAGGCGGCCCTCATCCTATCCTTGACGTGCTCGTCGATAATTTCGGGCCCAACGACCAAGCCGCCGAACTTAGCGGTGTCGGAAACGGACCTAAGCATGTTGATCAGCCCACCGCTGTATATCAGGTCTACTATGAGCTTAAGCTCATTACACACCTCGTAGTAGGCGAGCTCAGGCTGGTACCCATTCTCCACCAGAACCTCGAAGCCCTTCTTTATCAGCTCCATCACGCCACCGACAAGCACCGCCTGCTCGCCAAGCAGGTCTGTCTCCGTCTCCTCCTTAAACGTGGTCTCTATCACCCCGGCCCTCGTGGAGCCTATCGCCTTTGCTATAGCGAGAGCGGTCTCCTTGGCGCGTCCCGTAACGTCTTGATGCACGGCGATCAAGCTTGGGACCCCGCGGCCCTCAACATACTTCTGCCTCAGCAGCGGGCCGGGGGCCTTGGGCGCTACTAGGACTACATCCGCGTAGGGTGGCGGGATGATCCGCTTGTAGTGGATGTTGTAGCCGTGGGCGAAGACAAGCGTTTTGCCGGGCGTCAAGTTGTGCTCAACATACTCTCGATACACCTCGGACATCGGAACGTCCGGGATAAGCATCAGTATCACATCCGAGGTTCTCACGGCCTCATCGATAGGCATGGGTTCGAAGCCGTCGCTGACGGCGAGGCTGAAGCTCTTTCCCTCGCCCCGGAGCCCCACCACTACATGCACACCCGAGTCACGCATGTTGAGGGCCTGGGCCCTGCCCTGGCTGCCGTACCCTATGACCGCTACGCGCTTCCCCTCGAGAGGGGAGAGAGAAGCGTCTGAATCATAATAGACCCTAGCCATTGGTCACCACCTCAGCCCCTCCCACATCAGTTTAGCGCTAAGACTCTCTACCGAGGCCGTCATAAAGCCCTGAACACCAGACAGTAGCTTAAGGATTCTGTCGACCTCCTCAGCGCTCGTCCTCAACTCAACCAACACCTCGCATGCACGGCCTGCATCAGCAGGGGCGATGTATATAGCTCTAACCTCCTCCTTTTTCTCGCACGCAAATATTCTCACTAACTCTGCTGCGGCCGCGAGGTCTGAGAGCTGAGCCCTGATAAAGTAATGCTGGGGCATCTACTCTAGCTCTTCGAGGCTCTTTATGTAGGGTGAGGACCTCGCCTTCTCCATGAACCAGAGGATCTTCGCGGGGGGACCCTCTACAAGCAGGGTGGCCTCTATGAGGGGGTCGGCCGAGTTTATATGTGCCTCCCTCAGCGAGATTCTACCCTGCTTAGCCATCAGGAGCAGCTTGATTATTGCCTCGTACTGCCTACTTAGCTTGAGACGCAATCTTTTCATCTGCATGTGCGCTGAACCCCGGTGGGAGAATAATGTCTGAGAGCCACTTTCCGGGCGGGACCATGGGGAAGACCTTCTCGTCCTTGTCTATCGGAACATCTATCAGTATGGCCTCGTCGTTTCTTATCGCCCGCCTCAACGCAGATCTCAACTCTTCATAGCTCTCCACGAAAACGCCCTCAACCCCGAAGGACTCGGCCAGCTTTATCAGGTTTGTCCTGTCCTCAATATCGACATCCTTGAACCTCTTCTTGTAGAAGAGGTCCTGCCACTGCCTAACCATGCCGAGCGCCCTGTTGTCGAAGACCACCGTGATCACGGGGTAGTCATACTCAACTATTGTCCCCAGGCACTGGCAGGTCATGAGAAAGCTTCCATCCCCATCCATGTTGAGCACGATCCTATCCGGTGCGGCCGCCTTTGCACCCATCGCGGCAGGCAAACCGAAACCCATGGTTCCGAGCCCCGCGCTGGTCAGGAAGGTGCCGGGCTCGAGGACCTTGAAAAAGAGCTGCGCCCACATCTGGTGCTGTCCGACACCCGTGGTGACGATGGCGCCTTTAGGTAACTCCTCCCTGATGATCTTTATGACCTTGTAGGATGAGAGTCTCGTACCGTCGGTCTGTGAGAACATGTATTCATCAAAGCTTCTGCCGAGCTCTTTGAGCCCCTCCACCCAACCGGGATACCTAGGCCTGGTGCTCATGGTTGAGAGGCGCGAAATGAGAGCATTCAAAGCCTTCTTGGCATCACCCACAATACCCACGTCCGGTATAACGTTTTTACCGACCTCGCTCGGGTCTATGTCTATGTGTATGATTTTTCTGTTCTTCTTGAATTCGGCTGCAGGCCCTATCGCCCTGTCCGAAAGCCTCGTCCCCACACAGATAACAAGGTCGGCATCTATTATCGCCGTGTTGGACTCTATTCTGCCATGCATCCCCACAACTCCTAGGACGTTTGGGTGGTTCTCGCAGACTGAAATCTTTCCAGGAGTAGTGCACACGACCGCTGCGTTGACCATCTCGGCCAGCTTCAGAAGCTCATCCGATGCGTCGCTGAAGTATACTCCACCCCCAGCTAAGATGCAGATGCGGTTCGCGCGGGCTATTAGGTCGGCTGCGGCTGCTATAGACCTCTCATCTGGATCCTGAGGAGACCTCACGAACTCTGGATCGGCCGCCACCTCTTCGATCGGAGCCTCCCCTATATCCTCCTGCTGGACATCTCTCGGCAGGTCGATTAATGTCGGACCAGGGCGGCCTGTGGCGGCGCACATATAGGCATTCACGAACTCCTTTACAATTCTTGACGAGTCTAGGACCACTGTGGCATACTTGACGTGGGGGAGAACCATCCCAACTATGTCAGCCTCTTGGAAGGCGTCCGTCCCCATGAATGATCTCACAACCTGTCCAGTGATTGCCACTAGGGGGGCGCTATCCATGGCCGCATTCACTATGCCCGTGATAAGGTTCGTGGCCCCTGGGCCGGAGGTCGCCAAAGCTATACCTGGCCTTCTCTTAACCCGCGCATACCCCTCAGCTGCGTGTGCTGCATGTTGCTCGTGCTTCACGAGTATACTTCTGATGCTGGAATCGTAGAGCGAGTCGTAGAGAGGGAGATTAGCCCCTCCCGGGATACCGAAGACAACCTCCACGCCGAGCTCCTCCATCTTTCTTACGAGCGCATCGCTGGCCTTCACGCCCTATCCACCCGCCTCCCTGAGGAAAGATATTGGCTCACCGCGCTGGCGACCGCGTTGAGGATCGTGTGGGCGCTGGTCTTTCCGACCCCCCTACCAACATATGTATCGCCATTAACCTTCACCACAACTTCGGCCTCATATGGATGCCTGTCCTCGAATGGAGATGCAAAGAGTTGGTAATCCCTTATCTCGATATTTCCCAGTAATTCTCTGAAAGCCTTTACCGCGGCGTCAATGGCCGACTCTGTAGGAGTAGAGCCCACGCCGACGACCTCTATGGCCTCACCTGCGGTGTCAAACACAGCGACGCATCTATCCTCATGCTGGTTAGATATTTGGTGGAAGCTGAGCAGGCTGACGGGACGCGCGGCTCCTGAGCCTAGTATCTCCTCAACTATTCGGAGCAGCTCATGGTCGCCGATTTTCCGCCCACTGTCAGCGGTCTCCTTGACCCTGTTCAGAACTTTCTTCACATCGTCAGCGCTTAGGGTATAGCCGAACTGCTTCAAGACGGTCTCTAAGGCGTGGGTCCCTGAGTGTTTCCCTACGATTATCCTCCTCCTCATGCCTACGGTCTCAGGCATGATCGGCTCGTAGGTCTGGGGATTATTGACAACTCCATGCACGTGTATCCCGCTTTCATGGGAGAAGGCGTGTGCTCCCACGATCGCTTTATTCTTGGGCACCGGTATGCCCGTTAGCCTAGCCACGAGCCTCGAAACCTCTGCGATCCTCTCAAACCTTATCCCTGTTTCAACACCATACAAGTACTGAAGAGAGACTGCGACCTCCTCGAGACTTGTGTTCCCCGCCCGCTCTCCGATACCATTGACTGTGACGTGGACTATCTCCGCGCCGCCCTCGACTCCGGCCAGCGTATTAGCGGTCGCCAACCCCATATCGTCGTGACAATGCACGGCAACTGGAAGCCCTGTAACGTTCTTGGCCATTTTAACGAGCTCCCTCATGACGTGGGGGATCGCGATCCCGACCGTGTCAGGAATATCGATGCTGTCCGCTCCGGCCTCCTTTGCAGTCTGGTATACCTTCATCAAGAACTCGGTATCGCTCCTAGTTGCGTCCTCGGCTGAGAAATGGACCACGACGCCGCGCGATTTGCAGTATTCTACCATATCGCTCACCCTCTCTAGGACCTGCTCCCGCGTCATGTTCAGCTTATACTTCATGTGTAGATCTGAGGTCGCGATAAAGGTGTGCACTAGATCACAGCCAGCATCGACGGCCGCGTCTATGTCCCTCTTCTCGCAGCGAGCAAGAGAGCATATCTGTGATGATAGGCCAAGCGAGCAGATCCTCTTGACAGCCTCGTACTCTCCGGCCGAGACAACCGAGAACCCAGCCTCGATCACCTCGACACCAAGATCGTTAAGCGCCTCAGCGATCTTGACCTTCTCCTCGATCTTTAGCGAGACGCCCGGCGTCTGCTCGCCATCCCTTAGCGTGGTGTCAAAGAAGCTGACCTTTCGGGGAAGAGCATATACCCCCTCAACAAAACTTCTCCAGCTCATCTTCATCACCTACTTGAGGAGAGCCAGAAGGGTGGTCTTCTGAGTCAACGTAGCAGAGGCGTCGCGAACAGTGCAGGAGACTAATCTACGCCTCCAAGCAATAACAACCACCCGCCTTTGCGTCCAAAACTTATAAGCCATTAATATATAAGTGTTTGTCTAAAAATTCCGTCCGCAATAGATCGTGGCCGATCAACCGTGAGGGCCAGCGTCCCAGTCACCATCTTTAGTTATGGGGGAAAAATCCAGACTCAAACTATTTTTGCGGACCACGCATATTCGTCGGCGAAGACAGACCTATTTTTCGAAAAGTTGATGTAAGGGTCCATCTCCATACTCGAGGAGATGGCGCGTACCTCTCTCTACAGAGTAGTAGTTCAACAGGGGCAAAAGGCTCTTAGGGTTGACGCCGCAATAGTGGAGCAGCTGAAGAAAACACTCAGCAA
>JAVVGN010000115.1:0-4999 GCA_032249095.1 Candidatus Caldarchaeales archaeon
TAACAATAGCATCAATAATCATACACCTAAGATACGGAATTTAGAGATGAGTTCCTAGAAAAAATAAAATAAAGATTGTGTGTTGTGTTCGCTTATGGTTACTCTTCGGGGGGATACTCTACGGGGCAGGGTTCGGGACTGACGAACGGTAGCTGGTTGTTGTTGAGGAGGTCTAGCAGGTTCTTCCAATACTCTTGTTCAGACCTTGGTTTATTAGAACCTAGTGCTCCGATCGCTCCGTTTATGATGTCGTTGATGGTCATGAAGGTGGTGCAGGCGGGTGGGTCGACGCAGACGAGGGTTGAGCCGTCGAGATAGCCGTGCCTAACGTTTAGTATTGTGGCGATCAGCTGGGCGGAGAGCATCCACCACATGTTTTTAGCATTAGCCTTTAGCAGGTAGTTTCTAATCTGACTCGGTGATGAGAACGGCGGTCCCCAGCTTGTTGGATACAGCGGGTCCAACTCGTTTAGGTATGTTATGTCTTCATCGGTGATTAGGCTGTTTCCTGCGTTGGCCCAGTAGCCTATTGTCTTGCCTCCCTGGCCCGACTCCAGGCAGAGGTTTCCGAAATTGTTGTTCTCTTTGATCTCTCCCGAAAGCAGGGTGACGGTTATGCTGGTGGGTGTTGTAGGCATCCAACCGCTGTCGGGCGGCAGGACCTCTTGCACCGTGTATGTTCCGGCGTCGAGCCCGTCGAAGCAGTAGCTTCCGTCAGCGGCGGTAAACGTTGTGGCCAGCAGATTACTAGATTGGTCGTATAGCTCTATCTTGAATCCCGCTACGGGTGGCTCGCCAGCATCCCATACACCGTTTGCGTTGGCGTCGTAGAACTTGTACCCGCATATCATGGCGATCAAGTCAACGCTCCAAGTCCCAACGTTGTTACTCGTGTTGGGGTCATCGGCATCGCTTGATACGGTGGCCGTATTCACTAGAGGATCTGGGTCTCCCGCCTGAACAGTGTACGTCGCCTCGAAGGTCCAGGTTTCGCCGGGGTCTATGCAGTCGTCACTGTCGGTGTCGCCGCTTACATAGGTTGGTGTACCCGCAACATCGTCACTAACGACCACATTACACGCCGCATCCGGACCGGCATTAGATACAATGTAGGTATAGGTAATCGTGTCGCCGACGTGAGCATAAGATGGCCCACTCTTCACTATGGATAGGTCAGCTGTAGCTGCACAGCTTATGACATTGACCTGGAAGTACATGTTTGTTCCAGCAACCCTTGGTGTTGGTGATGGGCCTTGATTTACTGTGTCAGCATATATTTGCACTTGGAAGGTTCCTGTCGACATGAAGGCTGGGACGTTAACGTTTACAGTTTGTGAGTCGGGTGAAGGGTTGTAGAGAGTGAAGCTCGTCGGAGCGAAAGATACTCCAAAACTTGTTATTTCTCTCATTACAACGTCAACGAAACTAACGTCTGAAGGATCAGGCTTAGCGTGCCAGTAAGCTACTACTGTAAACGTTAACGGCTGACCCGCGCATACCGTAAAGGTTGCTCCCGGCGGGCTGGAATATGCCACTCCATTGTATAATATTTTGACTGGGTCTTCTTCCTCCTCATCAGTTGCCGTGATAGTATTGCTGGTTTGATCGCTCACACCAGACTGCTCACCATCACTCACTCCATCAGAGCTTGCAGTATTAGGTTCGTCAACAACAGCAGCGGCCTGTCCCTCACTACTCGTTTCGTTAGACAGTGCACCTTCACTAGAATCTGCAGTACTAGCATCGCTAACCACACCAGCGGACTGCTCACCATCACTTGTTGTGCCAACTTCTCCATCATTGCTGGCAGTGCTGGCCTCGTCAACTAAAGTGGCCTGTTCTTCACTACTCGCTTCATTAGTCGATGAGTCTTCACTCACGGCGTCGCTAGTCGTGTCGGGTGCTGTGTCTTGTCCTCCATCGCTAATTGTTTCCGCCGATCCATCATTACTGTTGCCCTTATCAACGGTCGTAACAGATTCACTAACACTCGTGGAGACTTCATTGCTAGTTGTATCACCTCCGCTGTCTTCATCAGCCGCAGCCGCAACAATAGTCGATGAAAACATTGTTAGCGTAGTCCCTAGCAGCAACAGCAGCATCAGCATAGTGGCTATAGCAGACAATTCTACTTCTTTTTTCAAATCATACATTTTAACTCGTATTTCTGCACGAATGGATAGTTATAAAGTTTTCTCAAAATCAAACTAATTATCCGATTAACAGATTAACAGTTGACGTATCGATCCTTTCTACAAAAAGTCCCGATAATCGATGCATCATCCACGACCATCCCGTACTCCGTGCATACCACATTTACGCGAGGTGATGCGTTTGGATCGGATTTAGAGCTCCGATTTATAATCGCTTACTTATATGACCGCACCTATTGTCCGGTGCTGCGGCAATGGCTGTGACATTGGGCCCCCTCCAGGGTTTCCCAGACGCCTCAAGGACGGCCAGCAACCCCTCCCCATTCATGTTTATATGGGTGTGAGCTCCGAGGGAGGATCCTTACCCGTCAATTCCACGAAAAGCTCCCGCTCGTTAAGGACATCCACGCCCCGTGAGGCAAAGAACCGGCTCACGTTCCTCAGATCCCTCATAAGCAGTATCTCCGCGTAGGGCGTGTCTCGGAGTACTGATTGGGACAGGTCTATGAAATACACTGTGCGTGGGTCGGGCGCCATGATATTGTACTCGCTTAGGTCTCCGTGGATGAGGCCGGAGTCCTTGTAAAGCCGTCTTATGTATTCAACTACAAGTCCATAGAGACCGGCATACTCGTCGGCAGTGTAGCTGGTCTCGCGAAGGAGCGGGTACCTCACGCCATCCACTCCTAGGAATGACATGACTAGGACGTTTCCCTCAACGGTATAAGGTTTCGGGACAGGGACACCTGCATTATACGCGAGCTCCAAGTTCCTCAGCTCCCTTCTCGCCCAGCTATAGATGAACTTCCTCAGAGAGGACCCTACCCGCTGAAAGTTGTGGTCTCCGGCGACATAGATCATTCTATTCTTCCTAAACTCGGTGTTATTGACGAGGTAGATCTTGACGGCGAGCTCCTCCCCCTCCGCATTCTTGGCATGATATATACGGGACTCCTTGCCGGCGCTTATAACTCCATGGAAGTCGGAAAATACTCCTCTTCTCATGAGTTCGTAGAGTATCATGAGCGTCATCTTGTCAAATACCTCCTCAAAGGCGGAAGACTCGAGCGAGGCGTCCTTCTCAAGCATCCTGTTCTTTATCTCGGTTAGCGCTTCTCTCCTGAACATGCGGCGATATACGCGGTCTTCGTCGTAGCTCAAGCAGCCCCACCCCCCGCGGACCTATTCCGCGACGGGAGGAGGCCCGAATATGCCTCCGGCATTCTCTTCGAGAGCCTCTCGCCCCTTGGCCCCGAGAAGGAGGAGGGCTCTAGCACGTCAATCAGAACAGACTCCCCAGGGTCTGCCACAGTGGTCTGTGGCATGAAGATGTTTTCTCCCCAGTCAACCGGCTTGACAACGATGCTTCCTCCGCGGAATCTGGGCTCGCACCAGACATTAACGCCGTAGACGGGGACCCTGTTCTCCAAGCTCCGGACCTTGATGTAGAGGTGCCATGCCTCGACACCCCTGGCCACGATCTTGGAGGGATTAAAGATGACCTCGGCACCCCTTAGAACCAGGCTCCGCGCTGCCTCCGGATAAGCTATGTCGTGGCAGATCAAGATGCCGCACATCGTGTCCTTTACTCTTATGGGCTCAAGCCTCGTTCCAGGCTTGAATATCTTGGACTCTGACTGGAAGAGGTGGATCTTATCCTGCCAAGCCACCACGCGGCCCCCATCATCGATGACAGGGCAGCTCACGAAGGTATCTTCCCCACGCCTCACGTAGAGTGCTCCGCCCAGAATCCAGAGACCTAGCTCCTCGGCGAGCCCGCTGAGCCGCTCAACCACGAGGCCCGCGTCCCCTGCTGGATCCGACCTCTGAGACAGAGGGTCTATAGTAGTCCATCCCTCTGGAAGTACGGCCACATCGACCCCCTGCCTCGCCAAGCCCGAGAATATGTTATAAAAGGACTTGAGGCTCTCGTTGACGCAGTCACTTACCTTAATCTGGCATAGTGCAATCGTGAGCGGCATTCTCTAGAATAAAATCGCGTTTCCGGCTAATATGAGTTATTTATTAGTGTCGTGTAGGGAGCGCTGGGTGGAAAAAGGTGGGGGCCCATCCGCAGCTATGCTTGGGTATGTAGCTCGCCCAGTTCTGGCTCTATGCCAGAGGTCTCCGACTAAGGGTGGATCTCTCTATGTTTCTGGAACACCTTTATCGCGTTCTCAGCCCCTTGCCTGCCGTAGGCTTCTAGCAGTATCTTGAGGGTAGTCGCCTCCTCGTCGATTATGTGCTGAGTCTTGGGTATCCATATAATGTTGTCTGTCCCTTTCCCCGAGTATTACCTCGTTGCCCCATAGGTCTAGCTGTATCGGTATGTTTTCGTGTTCTATGCCTAGTGTGTGTCTTAGTTTAGATTTCTCCTTCTTTACTACTCCTATCTCCTTCTCCAATCCTTTTATATTTGTTAATGTGTAGTAGATTTCTCTTGGTAGTATTAGTCCCTTTGAGGTCTTTATGTATCCTGGTAGTAGTTCCTTGGCGCTCTCTATGAAGTATAGGATATTTCCATCCATGTCTAAGTCCTTCATGTATTGTATTGCCAGTAATACTTGTTGTAGAGTATCTTGACTTCTATCTTCCTGCTCCCCTCTTCCGCTCTCTCTATCATTCTCCTCAATAAGGGGTTTGGAGTAATCCTTATGGATGGTGTGTCCAGCTCTTAATGTGTGCAGGGTTGGGGAATGGCCCGGCTGTTGGGGCCATTACTCTTTATATGCGGGACTGGTAGAGGGTCTTATCCGAACAGATGATGAGTGTGAGGGAAGAGGTTGGAAGTGGGATGGTGGTGAGGTTCCACGTGATGGTGAGGCCATACGAGGTAAAGACACAGA
>JAVVGN010000116.1:0-4916 GCA_032249095.1 Candidatus Caldarchaeales archaeon
CTCCCGACGCCCGCAGGGCCACAGCCTGACTCCTGTCCTCGCCGTTCACCGTCGAGAGCGGAGGGCCCGGGAGATCCAGATAGGCTACATAGTCCTGCTTAATATTTCATGAGGTATTCAATCTCTTTTCGATTCCTCAGGTACTCTCCTGCCGAGAAGATCTATTCTGTCTTTCTCTTCATGGCAGGCCTCAGCTTGAGGGAAAGAACATAGAAGAGTTGATAACTGCAATTGCAGCGATGCATAATATCATCAGGGCAGGAGGAGAGGAGGTAATACCAACTTTTGACAGTATCCAGAGAGCCACAACTCGTTATATATCGTCGTGGCTTGTCTAGGCTCAGTATGAAGTCGGAGGAGAGGGACGAGCTAGTGGGCTACGTCTCAGACCTAGGCTCTCTACTTGACCTTGAGATAAGCTTGGACGGCGACTCACTCAACATAGGGCTAGACGGGACCTCTATAGCGGTTTTGCGGCTGCAGGAGGGCTGGGCAATAACCTGCGAGAACTACTCTGAGGGAGTCGGGATACGGATTTGGGGCTGTGAGGCTGAATTCTACCGCGACAGCAGGCCCTACATGAGGGGGTTGACTCTGGAGCGCAGAGGAGGCCTGCCGAGCTGGTGGTCGTGGGTTCAAATCCCGCCCGCCGCACCATGCGTTGCGCGGCTAGCTCCTGGGGTAGCCGACCTGATAGCCCACGTACTTCGCCTCGAAGAAATTCACGAGCTCGGGGACGTCCACCTGCAACGCTAGCCACTTGAGCGGGTTGGACACGTTGTACTCGGGCTTCAAGCCCAGCTCCTTGAGCCTCCTGTCGGCCAAGTACCTCACGAACTGGTTGAGCGAGGCCGCGCTCATGCCGAGCAGCGGCCTGGGGAGCACCGCCTGATTATAGCCCTCCTCGAGGGCCACCGCCCTGATGATCAGCTCACGGACCGAGCTCATCGCCTCATCTGTCGCCACCTCCTTCTGCTCCCTTAGGTATTCATGGATCAGCAGTATGCCGAAGGCCAGGTGAAGGCTTTCGTCTCTCAGCACCCAGTCTATTATCGTGCAGAGCCCCCTCATGAGCCCCCGCTGCCTGAAGGCTAGTGCCAACGCGAAGCCTGAGTAGAAGAAGATGCCCTCGAGGACGACGAACTGGCCCACGAGGTTCTGTAGTAGCGCTCTCTTCCCCTCGGCCGTAGAGAGGTCGAGCTCCTCCGCCACGATCCTCTCGATGAGCTCCCTCTGAAAGCGCTCCTTCTCCGCGACCGCGGGATGCTCCTCGTGAAGGTGTAGCACCCTCTCCCTATCGACGGGCAGCGTGTTGATCACGTACTCGAAGGCCATCGCGTGGTTCGCCTCCTCCCAGGCCTGGCGCGCAAGGTATAGGCGCACCTCGGGCGCGGTGAAATAGGGATAGAGCGCCATCGCAATGTTCGTCGTAACGAGCGCCTCCATAGGGTTGAAGAAGCCGAGCAATGTCTCCACCACCGCCTTCTCATCCTCCCCAAGCTTCTCCCTCCAGTCCCTGACGTCATCATGTAGCGGCGCCTCCTCGGGGAACCAGGTATTGCGCTTCGCCTGCTGCACCAACGCGTATGCCCACGGGTAGCGCAGCGGGAAGAGCCGCTCCGGCTTGATCCGCTCCCCTCCCACGAGGCCCCCGCTAGTAGCCTCAGTCACAACCCTCGCACCTCCTGCACGCCTGCAGGGCTTCGACCTCCTTCTGAGTCTCGATCAGCCACAAGGGCCTTCGTTCAGTCTTGTTCACGTCCACGGTATAGGGCTCGGCATGCATACGGGGCCTGACGAAGCAGTAGTAGGTGCTCTTGAGTCCCTTTCTCCAAGCGTAGAGGTAGACCTCAGCTATATCCGAGGGCCTGCTAGCCACCAGGTACAGGGTTCGGCTTATCGCCATATCGACCCACTTCTGGGCGACGGCGGCGATATCTATGAGCGTGAAGGGACTGATCTGGAAGGCAGTCGGGTACTTCCTCTTGATGTCATCGGGCAGCCCTTCGATCCTCGAGAGATCACCCTGCTCCTCTACCAGCTTCTCCTTCACCTTCTCCCAGAGGCCAAGGGTCTTCAGCTCGTTCATGAGGTAGCGGTTCACATCGATGAACTTGCCGGAGAGCGTCTGGCGGCTGAAGATGTTGGAGAAGTAGGGATCGAGGCCAGGCGAGGTGCCTGCAATGATCGATATCGTCGCCGTCGGCGCTATAGCCATCACCGTGCCATTTCTCATGCCCTCTCTCACCTTGGCCCGCAGGCTCTCCCAGTCGAGCCTCGTCTTCCTATCCACCTCCACCGGCACGCCCCTCTCCCGTTCTAAGTCCTCGAGCGTATCAAGGGGGAGCCTCCCCTTCGCCCACTCGCTCTCCTTGAAGCGTGGGAAGCTGCCCCTTTCCCTGCTCAGCTCATGGCTCGCCATTATCGCATGGTAGGAGATAAACTCGAGGAGCCTGTCAGCCAGCTCGACCGCCTCCGGCGAATCATAGGGTATGCCCTTCATCGCGAGCAGCTCCGCAAAGCCCATCACGCCGAGACCGATGGGCCTGTTGAGCAGGTTGCTGCGCCGGGCCCTCTCAGAGGGATAAAGGTTTACATCTATAGCGTTGTCGAGTCCCCTTACCGCTATCTTCACCGTTTCGGCGAGCTTTATCCAGTCGATCTCACCGTCCTCGCGCACGTGCCTCGCAAGGTTCACGCTGGCCAGGTTGCAGACCGCTATCTCCTCCTCGTTTGTTGGCAGGAAAACCTCGGTGCAGAGGTTGCCCGAGTGTATGACACCCACGCCCCTGAGCATGCTCCTCACGTTCGCCGCGTCCTTGAACGTGAGCCAGGGATGGCCTGTCTCCATCAGGGCGGCCAGGACCTTTAGGTATAACTCCCTCGCCTTGACCTTCCTCCAGGCCCTGCTGGGCAGCTCCCCCGCCTCGGCCTTCGCGCAGTAGGTGGCGTAGAGCTCCGAGAAGCGCCTACCATAGGCCTCGGTAAGGCCCTGTACATAAAGCGGGTCGAAGAGGTACCAGTCGCCGTCCTGCAAGACTCTAGCCATGAACTCGTCAGGGACCCATAAGGCTGTGTTCAGCGAGGGCGTCCTGAGATAGGGATCGCCCACGTTCCTCTTCAGGTCGAGGAAGGCATCGACCTCGAGGTGCCAAGGCTCCAAGTAGACGCACATCGTCCCCCTTCTCCTGCCGCCTTGGCTTATCGCGCTGATGAGCCCATCGTACAGGCGCAGGAAGGGCAGGAGTCCTCCGCTCCTTCCGTTGATCCCCCTTACGGGAGCGCCGAGCGCCCTTATCTTGGTCACGGAGGTACCGATGCCGCCCGCATACTTAGCGAGCATGCCGAACTCCTTCGCCGCATTGAGGATGTGCTCTAAGCTATCCTGGACGTCGTAAAGGTAGCAGGAGGCGAGCTGATGGTGCGGCGTTCCGCTGTTGAAGAGCGTGGGCGTGCTGGGCAGATAGCGCAGGTTGGAGAGAAGCTCGTAGAAGCGAAGCGCCCAGGCCTCCTTATCCCTCTCCACCAGGGAGAGGCCCATGGCGACCCTCATCCAGAGAGCCTGGGGCGCCTCGAGCAGCCTGCGACTCTCAGGATCCCTCACCAGATACCTATCGTACAGTGTGTAGAGGCCCGTGTAGGAGAAGAGAAGGTCCCTGCGTTGGTCGAGAGCCCTCGCCAACCTCCCTAGGTCGAACTTCAGCAAGCGCTCATCGAGCACCCCCTTGTTCACACCCTCCTCGATATACGAGCAAAAGTAGCGCTCATAATCGAGGCGGAGGTCACCAGTTATTTCGGAGTACATCTTAAGGAGGAGGAGTCTCACAGCGGCGGCCTCAAACTTGGTATCATCAAGCACGTTTTGGAGGGCCGCGTGTATAAAGAGGTCGAGGACTTCATCCCTGGAGAGGCCCTCGTGGAGCAGACCCTCCGTGTCCTGAAGAAGTCTAGCCCTTATATCTTGCTCTAGGCCCGCCTCCTCCAATAGGGACTCGAATGCCGCGACTAGGGAGGAGACCATGGTCGGATAGTCGACGCATCCACCTATATTTATATTTGAGCATAATTAACCTATATTTATATTTGAGATTAGATTTAAAGTCGATGATGTCCAACCAACGGCTTTATATAGCATTAGACTCCCACAGCGTGAAAAGAAGAAATAATAGTCGCTAGAGTCTATTTATAATTCTTTTTGACCATCCCGGTTGGCCATATCCGGGATGTGACCGTCTTTGAGTTCTCAGGACTTCCTCCGGAGACATTAGGAAGGGCTTTGGTGATACTGGATCAGGGGTTCGTGCAGACGAAATACGACAAGGACTCCTCTTTTGCAAGGGATCGCGTCAAAGAGGAGGCACTCCACTTGCACCTCCACAGGATCGGTAGGCGTCCCGATGGACTTCGAGAACGCTGTCAGATTGAGGGACGCGATAGTATAGGCGAGGGCAGAGGGAAGCGGAGAAGCTCAGTTGAGGGCGAGGCTGATTGTAAGGAAAGTGAGGGGCAGCTTAGTCGTCGAGCCGTATAGTGACCTGGTGACTCAAAAGGAGGAGGGCGTGAAGGAGTATTTGGAGCTCCTGAACAGGCTGATGGGCGGTTCGTCCTCCGTCGAGGCTGCAGAGAGGAAGGGGAAGGAGAGCAAAAGGTCTGTGACCTTCCAAGGACTCATTACGCTCAAAGCAACATTCCTTCAGGAGAAGGTGGCTGGGACGTGATGCCCGAGGAGGAGAGGGTCACAACCTTCTCGGGACTTGTCAGGGTCCTCCGGGGGAGGATCGCGAGCTACGTCGCGGAGGGCATCGAGAGGGCGAGGGCGCTGAGGAGGATGCCTGAGGTCATCGACGTCTACGAGGTCACCGGAGAGTACGATATAATAGCCACGGCCAGGACGAACGACCTTCACAAACTCAGGT
>JAVVGN010000117.1:0-4887 GCA_032249095.1 Candidatus Caldarchaeales archaeon
CTATTTCTGCGATAGGTGTGGAGAGTGCCACAGGGCTGGAGAGTGCAAGGCGGAGAAGACAGCACCAAGAGAACCAAAGGAGGGGACAATACCGAGAAAGCCGGGGGAGAAGAGGAAGAGTAGGATCCAGAAGAAGAAGGAGAAGAAGAGGGGGTCCTCACGGAGCCTACGGGCTCGGCGGGGCCGAGACGGGGTTCGGCGGCCTGGTCTAAAGACCGGTATATCCGGGATGATGAGGACCAGGCTATATGAGGGAGGCCTAGACCTCCCCCACCGAACCCACAGGCTCCACCCGAGCCTCGTGGGTAATGAGGTGGGGGCTGGATTTAGACCTTCCTCTGATTTCACCTGCGAACGCTGACCCCTGCGGCAGTCCCGCTGAGGAGGGTGAGGAGTGATGGATGAGGACATACTTGACGCCTATGTAAGGTCTCTGGCGAAGAGTGCCGAGTATCGGGGCAAGTTCATAAACTACGTCGAGCTGAGGGCGCTTATCCAACGTTTCAAGAAGCTCAACCCGGACGCCGATCCTAAGACTGTTGATTGGGTAGGTGTCTGGGACGAGAGGCTGGAGTACAGCGAGATACTGGAGACTTTTAGGCGGAACTATCCGATGTATAGGTGGGTTGAGGATAGTGTTTCTGAGGAGGGTTTCGAGGATGCTAGGAAGAGGAGGCTTGAGAGGATTGTTAGGGAGCTTGACGAGGATAGCTTGAGGGAGCTTAGTAGGCTTATTAGGGAGGAGCTGGGCGAGGCCGAGGCTCCACAGGAGGCTGAAAAGCGGGAGGATAGGCAGGAGGCCGTCGTGGTCCAGGAGACACTAACGCCGACGCAGGTCCAGGCTCCGGCGATAACCCTCAAGACGCTTTCTAGGTATCCGATACTTCCTGAGGCTAAGCAGTTCCTGAGGGCCTTCGAGCTGGGCGAGGAGGTGGATAGCTACGCAGAGGCCACGAAGACTAGGGTTCTGGAGGCTGTCGAGAGGGGGGAGAAGGGCGTCCTCCCCCGCGAGGACCCGATAGGGGACCTAGTGACATACGCCTTGGCTAGGGTCCTCTGCCTCGCCATTGGGGAGCCTTGGCTCCTGAGGAGGTGGGCCCTTGCCGAGGCCGCGAGGATGGAGAGATACCTCCATACGGAGGAGGAGAGTCTGAGGAGGATGCTTCTCAGGAGGATTCTGAATATCGAGGATGCCGATGTTAGGATGGTTGGGAGGATTGGAGACGACTCCTACAGATACAGGCTTAGTGTCCCGGAGTATCTGAAGATTTCGAAGGGGCTGGACTCTCCGGAGTGGATGCTGGTGAACAGGATGGTGGCCGGCGGCCACGTCTACCTGACGACACCAGAGGCCATACGGCTATTCAGACAAAGAGTCTACCAACTGCTCTCGTCTATGGAGGATGCTCCAAAGGTGGATGTTAGGCAGCTACCGCCGAAATTACAGGAAGTTGCTATGGATGTCGTGAGGGTGCTTGTTAGGCTGAGGAGCGCCTACGAGGAGCCCGCCGCGGCGCCCGCGCCAGGAGACTGGCCGCCATGCATGGCTGCCATAAGGGCTAGGGTCGCCGAGGCCGGCCACAAGGAGCTCTTCAGCCTAGCAGCCTTCATGATAAACAGGGGATACACTAAGGAGGAGATACTTGCGGTACTAGCCAATAGGCCGGATTATAACGAGAGGATTGCTAGGTATCAGGTGGAACACATCGCTGGAGAGAGGGGCGGAGGAACAAGGTATAGACCGCCATCGTGCAGCACAATGAAGACGTATGGGTTGTGCATCGAGAACGGAAACCTATGTCCGAGGAGCATCAGGAACCCGCTAGAATACAGGAAGCCGAGGTAGATGCTTTTGCGAGGATCCTACCCACCCCCTTTTTCTTTTCCCTAGGGCCACGAGTGTTTAAGCCTGTTCAGGTTTTGGGGGCTTTGTGGTCCTCCCGAGGAGGGGGGTGGGGGCTGGAGAGTTGGTGCCCCCGGTAGTTTCCGCCAATGACTGCCTCCGAGCGGCGACCCCGCGTCGCCCCGGGCGCGGGAGACCCTGTGAGGGGTGGGGAGGCGGGAAGCCCGTGGGGTGGGGGTGAGGTAGGAAGATTGATCCCCGCTGAAATCTTAACGACGGAAACCGGCCGGACGATGCTGGCTCTCCTGCCGGCCCTGCTGTTCCTGGCGATAGTGCTGCCGCTGCTGCTCTGGAGGCGGAACGCAGACATACTGCTACCAGCCAGCTTCGGAGGAATAGCTGAGACGATAAGCAACGCCATCAAGGGAATAGTTACAGAGGTCTTCAGCTTCCTGACGCCAATCCTGACGGTCCTAGGGATAGCGCAGGTCCTGCTAGGACTACTAGTGGCAATCGGTCTGCGGCAAGAGTTCATAGGATACAGGCTGATAGTAGGCGGAGCTCTGACGCTGATATTCATATACATCGTCGTCCCACTACTGCTACAGTTCATCTAGACATACGTCGATAGCGGGGCAACGACCAACCCCACCTATTTTTTCCGTGGGGGCGGCAATGCCCGCCGTAGCTGGCGGCGCCCTCTGGCTCTCCGGAGGGCGTCCCCAGGGGCGGGACCGCTCTCCGGAGATGGGTGGGGGCGAGAAACATGAGGCCCCTTGCAACGGAGATAACTAGGAGGTTCAGCGACAGCAGGGAGCAGGTGGCTGTTTTGGAGAAGGTACTCTGTGGGCGCCTGGCCCCTGAGTATCTCCTCTGGAACGGCCGGACGAGGTAGGCGACGACAGAGGAGGCCCATCCATCCAAACCCCCATTTTTTCCAAGCCACCGGTTTAACCCGCCTTTTTGGGGCCATAGCCCCTGTGGGCGGGGCCGGTGGCTCCGTCTGTGGGGGTTGTGGCTCCGGGCGGGCTGGGCGCGAAGAGGGGCTAGGGCAAGTCCCTAGCCTCCCCCTGGCCCGGCGCGAGCCGGTGGAGGGCCTTTCCCGAAAGGGTGGAAGCATGGGTAGAGAAGGAAGCGGGACCTCCCCGATCCCTGCCTTCGGGGACGGGGTGGGAGTGTTAGAGGGGGCTGCTCCCGGCCCAAGGCGAAGGGAGACGGCCTCTGGCCGGATATTGGGTTGCAGGGCCGCCAAGACGAGGGGAGGGGGATGGAGATGGACATAGACCCGGAGATTGAGGAGACGACGGAGAAGGCCATGGAGCATCTGAGAAAGCATCTTAACGAGACGGAACTACGCGAATACGAGAGGTATTATGAATACTTCAGAACAGCACCCTCCGAAGATGTGAGGTATTACAACGCCTACAGGATCTTACGGCGGTATCTAGCGGAGGTGGGCTGATTGTCGGAGCCAAAGGTGTATGAGTTTAAGAAGGCTGATGTCCGCATCGAGGTCTTCAGGTATGACACAAAGATAACAATTACTCAGGGACTGGGCGAGGATCCAATAACGATATTGGTGTCTCAGAATTTGTGCTCCGACCCCAACAGACTAGCCAACGAGCTTATAGTGGATACCTTTGAGGAGGTGGGCTGATGGTGTATCCGGAGGTCGTCGAGCTGGCTACTGAGAGGGCTATGAATTATCTGAGGACGAGGCTTAGCGGCGAGGAGCTAGGGAGGTATGAGGGCTACTACATGGTCTTCAGGGACTACAGGGCTGACGAGGGCATACGATACTACAAGTGGTTCTTGATTATACAGAGATTTATTGCTGAGGCGTGGCGGGAGCTGTCTGAGAGGTTCCTAGAGGTCTTTAGATACCCTGTGGATAGGGTTCTGAACATCACGCCGACCCCTGATGGGGTCGTGATTGTTCAGAACGAGTGTGATGATAGGCTGAGGACATGGATGATACCCTCCATCGCGACGCTGAGGTGGCTTATACATGAGGCCACTGCTGGAGAGACGCCGCCGAGAATCTACCACCTACCACCACTCAACTCGATAGTCCTAGAGAGGGAGCAGATAGAGAGGTTCCACATAGTAGCGAGGACATACGAGATAAAGACACAGAATAAGGAGGTGGTCTAAGTGAGTAGGGTCTTCGTGGACTTCGGTCGCAACAGGGTCTATGCCCTCCCAGAGGACGGTGAAGAGGTGATGGTCTTCAACGACTTCCTAGAGATGTTTGAGAAGTTGAGGCCGACGATTGTGGTTTCTGACAGCTATCCGAGGAAGCTTCAACCCACTATAACGCGGCTTGGCGGAGCTACGTTCCTGAGGCTTAGGGATCTTAAAAAGCTCTCCGAGGAGCGGAGGAACAATGGTCTTAGGAAGACAGATGAGAACGACGTGAAGGCTCTAAGGCAGATATTCTTAGGGAGGCCCGATCTGTTCCAGCCACTCTATACTTCTCCGTTGGAGCTTGAGGTTAGGGCTCTGACGGAGCTTTGGGTGGAGCTGGCTGGGATAAAGAAGGCGGCGAAATATACGCGGACCACAACAAATGATCCATTAACTGTCAAGACTCATAGGGTGCTTCAGCGCTACGCCGAGAGGCTGGCGACTAGGATCCATGAAAAGGCTATGGAGCTACCGCTCTATAGGATGGCCGTCGAGAGGCTCGGTCTTAGGGGACCTTCACTAGCGTACATTATTTCGCATGACGGGCTTACGTTAAAGACTATGTCGAGGGAAAGGTTAATCTTCAGGTTCCAGTTGACGGGGAGGCGGAGGTATAAGAAGCGGAATATGAAGAGTAGGTTGATGATAATACTTGCTAGATCTGCAGTCTTTAACAGGCATCAAGGATACTACCAGGTCTATCAGAGATTTTTTGAGAGGTTTCAGACAGAGGGCTATGGGAGAAGGGCGTTCTGGAAGTCCATTTTAAGGGTGGCTGAGAGAATACTGAAGGACCTACACACCCTTGCTAAGAGCCAAACACCACGATCCCCAGACACATAAGGCTGGGCCTGGGC
>JAVVGN010000118.1:0-4855 GCA_032249095.1 Candidatus Caldarchaeales archaeon
CCTCCTCACCCCTCCCCTCCACGTTCTTCTTCAGCTCCTCTACAGGATCTGTCTGAGCCTTCCATTGGAGTATCCCATGGTTATCAGGGCCTCAAGAACCTTAGACCACACACCCATAACACTCCACCTCCTAAACCTATCCCAAACCCCACCCTAGCCTAACAGAGGGCTGGGAACCCGCTTTATTCTACCGTTTTCCTATGTTTATTCAGTCGCCCATAACTGTGACGATTACACGCCTTTCCCGAGCCCTAGTGTCCAGCTCCAGTAGAACTATTTGCTGCCAAGTGCCTGTCTCTATACCGCCTCCCCGAACTGGCACACATAGCGAGGGCCCTATGAGTGACGCCCTGACGTGGGAGTGCCCATTATCATCCCCCCAACGCTCGTGATGCTTATAATAGGCATCCCTCGGGACAAGACGGTCTAGGGATGCCCTCACATCGTGGACGAGGCCAGGCTCAAACTCCATAGTGGTCAGAGCGGCCGTCGAGCCGACAACGTAGAGGTGGGCCACACCGTTGACTATCTGGGACCTCCCCACCTCCTCCTCCACCCTCCTCGTTATGTCCACCACATCGCCCTCCCCCCTAGTACGGACGACAATCTCCCCACAGTAAGTCTTCAACCCGTGATCTAAAGGCGCGGCAGAGTATTTTAGCTATTTCCGGCTAACCGGCAATATAGTGCCTCTCGCCCTAAGTCGTTTATACGCGTTTTGCCACCCGCATAGGCCGCCTGGAATTCTATTGTTGTTGAGCAGGGCTATGCCGCAAGCCCCCATATGTCAGTTTTGTAGGCGAGTCGTGCAGACGGTTAATTGAGCAGCATAATATGATTAGAAGGGGGAGAGGGAAAACTCTCATCGTGTCTGCACACTTGACGTTTAAGGGCCTAAGCGTCTCTGGACGTGTTGAGGGGCCTGGCGAGATACTGTGCCTCAAGCTCCATGTACCTGTCTATATCCACGAACCGATGCAGGTTCTCGAATGGCGTGCCCATAAGCTCGCCCTCCAGCCTCCACTGCGCCTCCTCCCCTTTTTCGGCGAGATCCCTTAAGTAGCTCCACACATAAAGAAGCTCCGCCTGCAGCGCCCCCATACTCACTATGATTATCTTGTATCCTAGCTTGGCAATGTCGGTGAAGCGTAGCCTTCTCCTGCTCTGCGACCATTTAAATGATGAGGAGTAGTTGAACAGAAGCGGGGCGCCCGGATACTCGGCGTGCACTCTTTCTGCAAAGATCTCTGCGGCTTCGTCGTCCGGACTTCTAAACTCCGCCCAAGCGGCGTCAGCCCCCGCCTCAAGGAAGGCGACGCCTCTCCTGGCAGCCTCTTCCACCGTCCCGCCGGGCGCCCCCAACGCGTCGGTTCTAGCTATTAGGACGAGGCTCTTGTCAACGTCATCCCTATACTTGGCCAAAGATTTGATCTTGAGCACGGCTTCGTCGAAGGGAAGTATCTGCTTTCCGGGTAAATGCCCACACCGCTTGGGGAATTTCTGGTCTTCCACGTGGATTCCCGCCACTCCAGCCCTGCTAAACTCCTCGACTGCTCGTCTGGCGGTGACAGCGTTGCCGTATCCGTCGTCGGCGTCCGAGATCACGGGAAGAGCTGTCGCAGATGCAATCAATCTAGCGTAAGAGACCATATCGGTCAAGTTTAGGAACCCGATGTCGGGTTTGAGAAGATACCCGATGGAGCAGGAGTATCCGCTTATGTAGACACTCTTTAGGCCAACCATCTCGCAAAGCCTTGCCTGTACGGGTGTGTATACTCCCGCGGTTATTACCGTCTCGCCCTGTCCCAGAAGCCGTCTGAGATCGTCTCCGCGGCTCACAGCATGTTATTACTCTTGCCGAGTAATAAGACGATTCATCCCCCTATATATACTAACTTTAATTGTTTCTATTTATCATGTTTCGGATGTCCGTATAGTGTTGTTTGTTCTTTTCCCCTGAATATTACCTCGCTTCCCCATAGGTCTAGCTGTATTGGTACGTTGCCGTGTGTTGGGGACACTACTCCTTATATGCGGGGCCGGCGGAGGGTCTTATCCGAACAGGCGATGAGTATGAGAGGAGAAGAGGTTGGGAGAGGGACTATGGAGAGGCTCCACATGCTAACATGGCCATACGAGATAAAGACTGATGGAGAGTTGTAAGATATTGAAGTTCTACGCAGACGTTCATAGGACTAAGAAGAATTAAGGAGAGATACAGGATGACATACACTACTGACGGGAAAGCTTTCAGGCATGTAGACAGCTTCAGCGAGATCCCTGCTGGGCCTGGAGACAAGCTATTCATGGATACACTACCACCCCAACACACGGACGGCTCGATAGAACTTCTGAGAAAGGGAGTGGAGGTCAATTATCTTAGGAGGCTTACGTTGATTGAGAAGATGCGCAGGGAGCATAAGCTGCCGAAGAGCGCTAGGGGAGACATAAAGGTGCTGATGAGTATTGAGGAGAGGTGGTTTAGGAGGGTTACCGAAGACTTCCTAGTCTTGAGGAGGATGATTCTGGCCCACAGGTCTCTTACAAAGACCCATCAGCAACTACTAAATAAATACAGGGCTTTGTCTGAGGCTGAGAAGGAGGTTCTGAAGCCAGCAATCTCCTCCATGGAGAAGCAGTTGGAGGAGGTGGCTAGGATGATTGCTGGGGAGGCTGGTAGGAGATATCCGGCCTATAATGTGTTTCTTGAGGGGCTGGGGATAAATGATGCTTTGGCTGGTAGGGAGGCCCTAGCAGAGCTGTTGGTGTGTGCTGATTTTGTTGATAGTTCTTTGAGGGTGTTGGAGAGGCTTTTAGGACTTTACAAACCGACTAGCTCGTCGAGAACGGAGTATTGGAGGCTATATGATGGTAGGCTTCATCGGGCTGTCACTAGGCTGGCGATGGCATACTACAAGAATAGGCTAAACGGGAGACAGTGCTGGGAGCTGGTGAAAAAGATCAGGCAACTAGTGGTGACGGCTTCGGGCACCGGGATAGGCCCCCGGCAACGAGGGGAAAAACCCCAGAGCTATACACACCGGGGGCTGCGATTTTTTAATCGCCGGAGAATTTCTCCGACGGGCTAGCGTCTTTTAATCCCGGTGTCTGGGGTTCAAGACTCGCTGCTGAGGGCATTTAGACTAACTACCCCCCACTCTTTCCTCCTCTTCCACTCAAAACTAATATCTTCCCAACTACCTGTTAGCTACCTATCGGCCTAGTAAGTGAGGGCTTCCGTCGTAGCGACCCATTCTAAGCATGTCTCGACACTAGGGCCTGAGGTTGAAGATTTCCGACTAATTCTTAAGGCACCGGCTCAGAGATAATCATTCCTCCAGCTACCCTTAATGCGAGATACATTTTTCAGCTTGGGGCGTTGTGGTGTACTCATGGATCTTAGGAAATGCCAGGACCTCATGCGGGAAATATATTTAGAGAGGGATAGGAGGCGGGGGCCCGAGAGGACAATTCTGTGGATGCTTTCGGAGGCGGGCGAGGTTGCCGACGCCTATGTCAAGGACTCCGACCAGATAGGGCGGGAGCTAGCAGACCTGCTTGCCTGGATGCTTAGCTGCTGTAACGTGCTTGGAATAGACCTTGATAAGGAGTTCGTCTCAAGATACGGACCAGGTTGCCCTAGATGCGGGAAGATACCGTGCGTATGTGAGTTCCGCTAGTCCCTAACCCTCCTCTTCACTATCTTGATCCGGCAGAGAAGATAGTCACCGTCCCTGATGTCGAAGATCTTCCTTATCTCCTCTGGAATCGTTATTCGCCCACCCGCCGTGACCTCTGCGAAGAACGGAACTTCCTCCTCCTTAACCGGGACTTCTCCCATCACTATAGTCCTGTGATTATCGCGGTTTTTAAAGTTGTCTATATTTGTTTATGTCTCGTATCTTGGGTATCCGTATAGCGTTAGTTGTCCTTTTCCCCTGAATATTACCTCGTTTCCCCACAAATCCAACTGTATAGGTATGTTTCCGTGTTCTATGCCTAGTATGTGTCTTAGTTTAGATTTCTCCTTTTAAGAGGCTTATCTCCCCCTCTATTCCCTTACTTCTGCTTGAGCATAGTTAGTCTGGGGTTGGTGATGGCCTGGTTATTGGGGCCACTACTCCTTATATGTGGGGCCGGTGGAGGGTCTTCTCCGAGACGGGTGATGGGGATGGAGTGGGATGGTGGTGAGGTTCTACGTGATAGCTAGGCAATACGAGATAAAGACACAGAATAAGGGGGTGCAGGGATATTGAAGTTCTACGCAGACGTTCATAAGACTAAGAAGAATGGTGAGGGCTTCAGGATAACATATACTACTGACGGAATAACTTTCAAGCATGTAGACAGCTTCGGCGAGATCCCTGCTGGGCCCGGAGACAAGCTATTCATGGATACAATACCACCCCAGCATACTGACGGCGCGATAGAACTACTAAGGAGGGGGGTAGAGGTCTATTATCTCAGGAGGCTTACACTAATTGAGAAGATTCGCAGGGAGCATAAGTTGCCGAAGAGCGCTAGGGGAGACATAAAGGCCCTGATGAGTATTGAGGAGAGGTGGTTCAGGAGGGTTACTGAGGACTTCCTAGTCGTGCGTAGGATGATATTGGCCTATAGGTCTCTATTGAAGACTCATCAACAATTACTCAACAAGTATAGGGCTTTGTCTGAGGCTGAGAGGGAGGTTCTGAAGCCAGCAATCTCCTCCATAGAGAAGCAGATGGAGGAGATGGCTAAAAAGATAACTGAGGAGGCTGGTAAGAGGTATCCGGCCTATAATGTGCTTCTTGAGGGGCTGGGGATAGTGTCCAAATAAGGCGTTATATTTAAAGGCCGGTTGATGTGTCTTGTA
>JAVVGN010000119.1:0-4601 GCA_032249095.1 Candidatus Caldarchaeales archaeon
CTTGGATGATACCCTCCATCGAGACGCTTAGATGGCTAATATACGAGGCGACGGTTGGAGAGACACCGCCGAGAATCTACCACCTACCACCACTCAACTCGATAGTCCTAGAGAGGTGCAGGTAGAGAGGTTCCACATAGTTGCGAGGCCATATGAAGTAAAGACCATAGAACGGGGGTGGTCTGAATGAGTAGGGTCTTCGTTGACTTCGGACGCAACAGGGTCTATGCTCTTCCGGAGGGTGGCGGTGAGGTGGTGGTCTTCAATGACTTCCTAGAGATGTTTGATGGGCTGAGGCCGACGATGGTGGTTGCTGATAGTTATCCGAGGAAGCTTCAACCCACTATAACGCGGCTTGGCGGGGCTACGTTCCTGAGGCTTAGGGATCTTAAAAAGCTCTCCGAGGAGCGAAATAACAATGGTCATATAAAGACGGATGAGAATGATGTTAAGGCTCTGAGGCAGATATTCTATGAAGCTCCTGACTTATTCCAGCCGCTCTATGCTTCTCCGTTGGAGCTTGAGGTTAGGGCTCTGACGGAGCTTTGGGTGGAGCTGGCTGGGATAAAGAGGGCGGCGAAATATGCGCGGACCACAACAGACGATCCATTAGCTGCCGAGACTCACAGGATGCTTCAGCGCTACGCCGATAGGCTGGCGACTAGGATCCATGAAAAGGCTATGGAGCTACCGCTCTACAGTATGGCCGTCGAGAGGCTTGGTCTTAAGGGTCCTTCACTGGCCTACATCGTCTCCCACGATTCCATCGTCCTCAAGACATTGTCTAGGACTGGGTTGGAGAGGCGCTATGAGCTGTTTAGGCGTCCTTGGAGAGGTAGAGGATTACGAAGCCAACTACTGATACTTCTGGCCAATATAATGGTTTTGAACAAGCATCGTAGATATCTAGCAGTATATGAGAGCTATCGTCGGAGGGGTAAGAAGCGTTGGCAGGCAATCCTAAGGGTGGCTCAGAGAATTCTCAGAGACATCAGGAGACTAGCGGTGGAAGCCCAGGAGGCCGGACAGGCTCCAGCCCTCTGGGTCTTTTCTCCGTCAGGCTGGAGCGGCCGAATCGGTGGTCCCACTATCCCATAGGTGTGAAAAATTCTATGGGGTAGTGTGGCCGAGAGAGATCTCCATCCAGGCCTTCTGGGTTTCTCTAATGTCTGGCTGGAGAAAAACCAACCCCTCCCCTTTATCTCTCCTCTTCTACACATATTAAATGGCTTCTATAACTTCAGATCTTCGGCTTTCTCCTGTACGCCGGGGGTCTGGAAGCCGACTAAGACGGACCGCCGATTCCACGCCGCATCAAGCCCTCTAATAGACCCTTCGGTATCCTCCCAGCATCCCGCTTCAGCCTCTTCATGAGTCTTCTCATCTCACTATACTGCTTTATGAGGCGCTTTACATCCTTCTCGCTCACACCGGCTCCCCTCGCGATTCTCCTAGCTCTCGATGAATCGATGATTGTGGGGTCCCTCCTCTCCTCGGGTGTCATGGAGTTCACTATTGCCTCCCACCTCCTAACTTGAGCCTCAAGGTTGTCAAGTTGCTGTGTCTTAGCCCCTGGGATGGGTAGTGCGGAGATAATTTTCTCTAGGGGGCCCATCTTTGTCAGCTCCCTAGCTTGACGCACCATCTCTTCGATCGTGAACCTGCCGCTAAGCATTCTCTCCGCACTACTCTCGCTAAATGAGACCTCAGCCAACTTCACCCTCTCGACCAGCGATACTAGGTCAGGCATGCCCAGAAGCCGGGTGAGATAACGGTCTGCAGAAAAAGTCTCAATATCCTCAAGCCTCTCTCCTGTACCTATGAAACGTACTGGAGCGCCTGTGGCGGCCACCGCGGATAGGGCTCCGCCTGCTCTCGCGGAGGTGTCCATCTTGGTGAGCATGACCCATCCTACCCCTGCCACCTTGTGAAAAGCCTCCGCCTGGGACCTAGCCCGCTGTCCGATCGTCGAGTCGAGCACCAGGACGACCTCGTCGGGCTGAATAAGTTTTTGTATCTCCTTGAGCTCGCTCATCAGCGATTCCTGATCCTTGTGCCTACCCGCGGTGTCCACTATTATTATTTCCGCGCCCTGCTGCTTGAGTATCTCGACCCCCTTCTTGGCGATGCCAACCGCGTCGTCGCTCTCGGTCTCCCCTAAGACTGGTATGTTTTTCTCCGCGAGGAGTTGCTGGAGCTGTTGATATGCCGCGGGCCTGTAGGTGTCGGCGCAGACAACTCCTACTCGGTAGCCGTTTCTGGAGAAGTAGTGGGCTAGCTTCGCAACGCTCGTAGTTTTTCCAGACCCCTGTATCCCCACAACCATCAGAACCGTCGGCTTCTTCAGCGGCTTATACGGTCCATGAGCACCGCCCAGCAGCTGGACAAGCTCGTCGAACACTATCTTAAAGACCATTTCCCTCCTCGAGACGCCGGGGGGTGGCGTCACCCCCGCGGCCTTCCGCCTGATTTTGTCCGAAATCTCCATGACAAGCTCGACATGAACGTCTGCGGAGAGGAGGGCCCTCTGGATGTCCCTAATCAGCTCCTCCAGGACCTCCTTATCGTATCGGCCCCTACTCATGAAGCGGGTTATAGCGCCTTTAAGCGCCTCTCCAAGACCCAAGGCCTGAACCTATCTCTCAATCCTCGCTTAAAAACGGTGTCCTCGGCGACGCATCCATGAGTACACAGCGTTTATCTCGAGGCCTTTCAGATGGTTGGTTTGGGCGATGATGTAGGACTCTTAAATGACGTAATGTATGAATTGCCTTGGGGTATCTGAGCCCGGGACTCGGTGCATCGTCGATCAGGCTGTGGCGACGGCGCGTAATCTCTGTATAGGTTGTCTGAAGGTTAGCTGGGAGACTGCTATGCCCACGATTGCAAGGGCGAGCACAGATGTGAAGACAGGATAGTAGCTGCGCGTGGTTAGCCACAGGAGGGAGGCGAGGGATGGCCCTATCAGCGCGGAAACTCCGTAGGCCAAGAACACGACACCGTAGTTGACTGAGAGGTTTTTCAGGCCAAAGTATGTTGAGGTGGCCTTCGGGGCGATAGCTAGCCAACCACCAAACACCATCCAGAGCATCGAGTAGGAGAGGAGGTATAGTGGAAGAGAGTCCGCATAGAGCGCCACGAGGGAGCCGACGGATGCTAGGACGAACGAGATTAGGGCCGCCGCGCGGACATGCACCCTGTCTGCCAAGTATCCGAAAAGAGGCCTCCCAGCGCCATTGAAGACCGAGAAGGTGGCTGTGGCCGCTGCAGCCATCTCAGGGCTCAACCTAACCACTTCTTGACCATACTTCGCCGAGAGGCTGATGGCTATGAAGCCTCCCAGCGTGCCCAACACATAAGCAGACCAGAGCCCAATGAAGGTGCGTGTCCTGACCATCTCTCTCACGCCAAGCTCTATGCGGTCTGTGGCTGGGAGTGTGGCAGCGCTTCTCACAGCGGGTGGTTTTGCGCCGGATGAAGGAAGACGCAGAGGGATGGAGAGGAGAGCGAGCACTAGTCCATAAGCCACTCCTAGGGAGGCGAAGGTCCCGCTAACTCCCACCTTATAGATTAGATACGTGGCCAGAGGAGCTGTCACGAGTGGAGAGATTCCAAATCCTAGCACCGTCAAGCCGACGGCAAGGCCCCTCCGCTCCTCGAACCAGTGGCTAGAGGCCGTGATGGTGGAGTTATAGATCATAGCTACGCCGGTTCCGGCTAGCACGCCATACGAGACGATCATCATGATTAGAGGGCTGGGCTGGTTAACGGCGAGACCGGTAAGCAGCCAGCCTAAACCAACCAACGCCGCGCCTATGAGAGAGACGAGGTTCAGTTTTAGTCGTCTGAGCAGGATCCCACTGACTGGCATGTTAACAGCGAAGAATAGGAGAAATATTGAGAAGGGCAGTCCTGACTCGAGGCTCGACCAACCCAATAGGTCCTCGAGAGGCTTTCTGAATACGCTCCAGCTGTATATCGTGCCTAGTAGGACATTCGCTATAGAGCCCAACAAGACGTATAGCCATCTCGACAATTCCGGGTCGATAATTCGTGGACTGAGCCTCGATTTTTGTTATCATAGACAAATCTATGCTGTTGAGCTGAAATGCGTGATAGGTTATGCATAGCAATACGAGGAGTGGGCCAGCTTTTTTTACCCTCAAGGATATTGGCATCCTAGTAGTGACCACTAATCAGGGAGTGACGTCGCACAAGGAAGCCTCAGCCAAGGGCCTCGGGGGGAAGCTCCTTGGATACGTCTACTAGAGGGGCTGAGGAGTCGATGAGTCAGGCCCCGAGACATGATAAAGCTACTCGCGGGCCGCGATTTTTATTGTGATTACCGGTTTTTAAAATTGTATATGTTAGTTTATGTCTCGTATCTTGGATATCCGTATAGTGTTGTTTGTCCTTTTCTCTTGAATATTACCTCATTGTCCCATAGGTATAGCTGTATTGGTATGTTTCCGTGTTCTATGCCTAGTATGTCTCTTGGTTTAGATTTCTCCTTCTCTAAGCCCTTAATGTTTGTTGGTGTGTGGTGGATTTCTCTTGGCAGTATTAGTCCCTTTGAGGTCTTTATTTATCTTGGCAGTAGT
>JAVVGN010000120.1:0-4552 GCA_032249095.1 Candidatus Caldarchaeales archaeon
CAAAGAGACAAATACTTAAAAAGAATTTGTGTTGGTTCGTGTAGGATGGTCATGGCGTGATTGCGTGAAGAGAGTGGGGGAGGGGTTGGTTAGTCTATATGAACCCGGCAGCAAGCCTAGGAACCCCAGACACCGGGATTATAAGGATTCAGCCCGCCGGAGAAATTCTCCGGCGATTAAAAAATTGGAGCCCCCGGTGTGTATAGTTCAGGGGTTTTTCCCCTCGCTACCGGGGGCCTATTCCGGTGCGTGAGCAGTCACCACTAGTTGCTTGATCTTTTTCACCAGCTCCCAGCACTGTCTCCCGTTTGGTCTATTCTGGTAGTATGCCATCGCCAGCCTAGTGACAGCCCGATGAAGCCTACCATCATATATCCTCCAATACTCCCTTCTAGACGAGTTAATCGGCTTGTAAAGTCCTAAAAGCCTCTTCAACCCCCTCAGAGAACTATTGACAAGATCAACATACGTTAGCAGCTCTGCCAGAGCCTCCCTGCCAGCCAAACTACCGTCTATCCCCAGCCCCTCAAGAAGCACATTATAGGCCGGATACCTCTTACCAACCTCCTCGTCTATCTTTTTCGCCATCTCCTCCAACTGTTTTTCGATAGAAGAGATTGCTGGCTTCAGAACCTCCCTCTCAACATCCGACAAAGCCTTGTATTTGTTCATTAGTTGCTGATGTGTCTTCATTAGAGACCTGTGGGCCAGAATCATCCTACGCATGACCAAGAAGTCCTCAGTTACTCTTCTGAACCACCTCTCTTCTATCTTCATCAGGGCCTTTATGTCTCCCCTAGCGCTCTTCGGCAACTTATGCTCCTTACGCATCTTCTCAATCAGTGTAAGTCTCCTGAGATAATAGAGCTCCACTCCCCTCCTCACAAGTTCTATAGCACCATCCGTGTGCTGGACGGGTAATGTGTCTATGAATAGCTTGTCTCCGGGCCCAGCCGGGATCTCGCCGAAGCAGTCTGTATGCTTGAAAGTTGTCCCGTCAGTAGTATATGTTATTCTGAAGCCCTCACCACTCTTCTTAGTCCTATGTATATCTGCGTAGAACTTCACAGCCCCTCCCCCCATAGGCGGCTCGCTTGCGTCGCCACCCGGGACGTGCCCGGGCCGCCCGTCTCTAGGGCGTCTTCGATCGGAGATAGGGGAAGACTCCATGCTCATTTCCCCTCAGCGGCCGGGGAGGGGCGGGGGCCGCTAGCCCCCGACCGGCATGGAGCCCTCCCCACCTCCGCAAGGCCGCCTATGGGGTTGGTCCCGTCAGCGTGACTCTCTATCCCGCGCCGCGCAGGCCTCCCCGGCCCCGCTCCAGAGTCGGCTCCACCAGATGGTGTGACGGGGGCACCAGGGGCGCACCTAGCCAAAGGGCCTTCGCGGCTCGGCCCAGAGGCCTCTAGCCCCGTCGCCGCTCCCGGGAACGCGACGCGAGCACCAAGCACCAGCAAGAAAAATCGAACAAGTCGTCAAGGCATCACCTACACTCCCGCGGCCATCTAGGCCTGGGGGTCCCCTGCACGCCGCGCCGTAGTCCCGGGTATGCCTATCCCCCGCTTGGACCCGGAGGCCGGCCTTGCCTAGGGAAAATAGACCTAGACAACAACCGCGGGAGTCGTCAGGGAGTCGTCAAGTGCTCCACCAGCCCCTCCTCCCGAACCGGGTGGAGTCTGCGGTGGAGCCGTCCTAGACGGCTGGGCCCTCCCCCGGCGCCGGCCGCGGAGCCCCGAACCGGAGCACCCGCGCCAGTCATCCAGCAAGGCCGCCTAGAGTCGCGGGACCGTCCACCGCACCCCCCGAACCGGGTGGCTCGGAGACGGAGCAGCCACCACCCCCCGAACCGGGCGAGCGGCAGCCCCCACCGCCGGGAACAAGGACCCACACCCAATAGCTGGGATAGGGGGCCTTCGGCGCGCCGCGGCCACGACGCGCCAGCCGAACCGGCTGGCCAGGGCCGGTTTCCGAACCGGACACCGGCCCCCCTGGCCCCCAGCCGCCCACCTAGGCACCGGGCGGAGCATTCCCCGGTGCCCAATCCCCCTCCCCCAAATGGGCAGCCCCAGCCGCCCACAAATAATCGGGCGGCCCGGAGACCTACTCCGGGAAAGAGACAGCCCACTCGGAGTCTATTCACAGTCGTCTGTATTCTGGCGATTCTAGGGCAGGAGCGGCCTTAGCCCATTCGGCCACCCCTCCTCCCCCATCCACCCCCAACTCCCAGCCCCGACCCGGGAGCCACTCTTCTGGGGGGATACGGGCGGGGAGGACACTCCCCGGCGGCGCCAAACCGGCGCAGGGAGCACCTCTGCCCCCCTCGGGGACCATCCCACATCAGACGGGACACACACCCGGACACGGCCCCTTGTGCCCAGGCGTTTCGGTCCCGCCCTCACCCAACCACTATACAGAACCAAGTTAGAGACGTTACATAAACATTTAGACACCAGGCCGAAAATAATGGCCCACCATCCAAGGACATATAAGACTCCAAAGGAGCTAATACTACCAAGAGAGAAACACTACACTCAATCAAGCATAGAAGGCTTAGAGAAGAAGGTAGGAGTGGTAAGGAAGGAGAAGCCTAAACTAGAACACAGCAACATCACAATACAGCTAGACCTATGGGGCAACGAAGTGATATTCAGGGGAAAAGGACAGACAACACTATACGGATACCCATGCTAGACTTAAAAATTGGCGCAGGAAATACTCGACGAGGTGTGGTAGGCCTCACGGAAAGACAGGTCCTAAACCCTTTGGACCAAGTTTCATTGACGATGCAGGAGATCAGGAGGTATGGGCGCCACTTAATCATGCCCGAGGTCGGGATGACCGGCCAAAAGAAGCTGAAGGCAGCAAAAGTGCTGGTGGTCGGAACGGGTGGGCTCGGCGCGCCAGTCTCCCTATACCTCGCGGCAGCTGGAGTTGGGACTATTGGGCTCGTGGACTTCGACGAGGTTGACGAGACCAACCTACAGAGGCAGGTGATCTTCACCACCGACGATGTCGGCGAGAAGAAAGTGGAGGTTGCGAAGAGACGGCTACTGAGCCTGAATCCTTACATCAAGGTTGAGACGTACGGCGAGGCGATCACCTCCCAAAACGCCCTCGAAATAATAGGCGAATACGACGTGGTCGTAGACGCGACAGACAACTTTCCCACCAGGTACTTACTCAACGATGCCTGCGTATTCCTAAAGAAGCCGCTCGTCTACGGCAGCATCTTCAGGTTCGACGGCCAGCTCAGCGTCTTCTACGCCGGTCACGGCCCCTGCTACAGATGCCTCTACCCGGAGCCACCGCCCCCCGGCCTCGTCCCCTCATGCGCAGAAGGCGGCGTCCTGGGGGTTTTGCCAGGAATAGTAGGCTCGTTACAGGCGAACGAGACCCTAAAGCTGATCCTAGGAGTCGGCCAACCCTTAATCGGTAGACTGCTTCTTGTCGACGCTCTATCCACAGGTTTCAGGGAGCTCCTCGTGCAGAGGGACAAGAACTGTCCAGTCTGCGGAGAGAATCCTACTATCAGGGAGCTGATAGACTATGAGCAGTTCTGCGGAGTCCGTATAACGGGTGAGGAACCATCGAGCCGAGGAACATCGGTCACGCCGGAGCAGCTGAAGGAGATGCTCGATAGGGGGGAGGAGATCCAGCTAATCGATGTCCGCGAACCGGTCGAGTGGGAGATCTGCAGAATAGAGGGGGCCCGCCTCATCCCTCTCGGCCAGCTCACCTCGAGGCTGCACGAGATCGACCAGACAAAGAAAGTCATAGTTTACTGCCACTCGGGCCAGAGAAGCGCCCTAGCGGTAAAGCTCCTCAGGGACCTCGGCCTCACGAACACCTTCAATCTGGCAGGCGGGATTGACGCTTACGCGGAGAGAATAGACCAGTCCATGCCCCGCTACTAGCCAAAGCTCGTCCCCAGGAAAAATTAATAGAATGGAGAAACGATATAGTGGGCAGGGCGGGGGTCGCCAAGCCTGGTCAAAGGCGCAGGGCTCAGGATCCACGTCGCTGGAGGAGATCCCCTGTCCCGTAGACCACCTAGCTGGGCGGATGGGTTCGTGGGTTCAAATCCCACCCCCCGCACTATTAGTTAATTGATAAGATAAGTGTGGGGGTGTTTGCTGGGAAATGGTTGAGGGGGAGGGGTAGGCATCCTAGTGGTTCTCTTGATGTAGCTTTCTAGCCGTATCTGCTTCCTCCTAATAGTGAAGCCCACCTATCTGTAGAAGCTCATATTACTGCTGGCTCGAACATAGATCACATATACATCCTTGTCATGTGTGTATTTCTTCCCCGTCCTAGGATCATTGATTATGGTTCCTCGCCGGACATGAATTCTTGGCCCCGTTGATTCAATGTTAAATCTCCTAAGAAGATCCATGATATATGTAAGTAGTCTCTGGTCGGTGTTGCCTTGTGGCCTAATTCCTATGGTTCGATTTTCCCCTCTCCGTCTGGTGCCCGGTTTCCTACGTCGTTACGGCGCTCAATAGCATGTTGTATATGAGCGCCTTGATCGTCAGCTCTGAGTCCATCCATC
>JAVVGN010000121.1:0-4434 GCA_032249095.1 Candidatus Caldarchaeales archaeon
GAGGGGAAAAACCCCAGAACTCTACACACCGGGGGCTCCCTCATTTTAATCGCCGAACATAATCTCCGGCGGGCTCAGGGCAATTAATCCCGGTGCCTGGAGTTCCTAGACTTGCTGCCGAGGCCAGCAGATTGACCAACCCCTCCCCCACTCTTTCCCTCTCTACTCAATCCTTTACCATATGCTAAATTGGCCTTTTGTTTTATATGCACCCTAGAGTACATTACTTCCCTTAAGCCTCTCGAGCGCGAGGTCCGATGCGGCTATGCCCCTGTCAGCGGGTCCCTCTTTATATCCAGCTTAGCGCTACAGCTTTCGCGGAATGGGTGTGGAGGAGGCGCTGGAGAGGGGTGAGATAACGCTCCACAGGCTCGACGAGGTGCTGGGAGACAGCGTCGCGGCCACCGAGGCTAGGAGGAGGTTTCTGGAGAAGAAGACTGGGAAGGACCTATCCGCCCTTAGGTCCAGCCTACCCTTCAACGAGATCGTGGGGAGGAACTGCGAGAACACGATAGGCGCCGTGAGCCTCCCCGTGGGGGTGGCGGGGCCGCTGCTAGTCGAGGGGACCTACGCTAGGGGGGAGTTCTACGTCCCTTTGGCTACGACCGAGGGAGCCTTAGTCGCGAGCGTCAACAGGGGATGCTCGGTGATCAGGGAGGCGGGGGGCGCGGCGGCCGCGGTGCTTTACGACGGCATGACTAGGGCTCCGGTACTCGAGACCCCGAGCCTGAAGCACAGCCTCCAGCTAGCAGGGTGGGTTAGGCGCGAGGCTGGCCGCCTCAGAGAGGCCTTCGGCGAGACCACGAGGCATGGCGAGCTGGTGGACATATCTCCTTTCGTCGTTGGCCGCCACCTATTCCTACGGATGACGGCTAAGACGGGGGACGCCATGGGGATGAACATGGTTACACGCGGAGCCGAGAGGGTTGTCGAGGAGATCGCTAAGGAGCATCCGTGGGCCAGGCATATAGCCCTCAGCGGGAACCTGTGCACGGACAAGAAGGCGGCGGCGATTGACTGGATACTTGGGAGGGGGAAGTCTGTTACCGCCGAGGTCAGGATTCCGCGCGAGGTAGTGGCGAGGAAGCTCAAGACCACTCCTGAGGACATGGCGAGGGTTGCGTTGGCGAAGCTCTACCTTGGGTCGGCTAGGGCCGGAGCCATCGGGGGCTTCAACGCCCACGCGGCAAACATTGTGGCGGCCATATTCATAGCCACTGGTCAGGACCCGGCCCAGGTCGTCGAGTCAAGCTTCTGCCTAACGCTCGTCGAGCCCAGCGAGGACGGGGTCTACGTCTCAGCGACACTCCCGAGCCTGGAGGTCGGGACGGTCGGGGGAGGGACCTGGCTCCCAGCCCAGAGGGCAGCGCTGGAGATGCTGGGTGTGGCGGGGTCGGGAGACCCGCCTGGGACGAACGCCCTCAAGCTAGCCGAGATAGTCGCGGCTACGGTCCTTGCGGGCGAGGTCTCGCTTATAGGAGCGTTGGCGGCCCACCACCTGGCTAAGGCCCACATGAAGCTGGGCAGGGGCGGCGGATCGAAGCACTAAATAGCTGGGACGAGGCGGCTTATTCCTGGACTTGTCCGAGAGGTTTCCTCAGCAGGGCGAGCTAGTGGTCGGCACGGTCGCGAGGGTCATGAGGCACGGCGTCGTCGTTAGGCTCGACGAGTATGACGGACTAGAGGCCTTTGTCCCCCTCTCAGAGATATCGCTCAAGTGGGTAAGAAACATCAGGGATTATCTGAGGGAGGAGCAGAGGACGGTCTTCAAGGTCGTCAGGAGCTCGCCCGAGAAGCTCCAGGTCGATGTGTCTTACAGGAGGGTTACTCAGAAGGAGAGGGCTGAGAAGATGACCGAGTGGAATAGGAAGATGAAGGTCGCGAGGATGATCTCGATCCTCGCCGAGAGGACGGGCGTGGGCCAGCAGCTCATCGAGGAGGGGCTTGTAAAACCTGCGAAAGACAGGCACATCGACCTCTACGAGCTCTTCGAGGACATAGCCTCCGGCGACGAGCCGCCCGACTGGGTGGCCCTGCCCCCAAACGTGAGAAGCGAGCTGATAGAGCTCTGCAGGAAGGAGATAAAGAAGACCGTGGCGGTCTCGAAGTCCTACATCAAGCTCTTTGCGGGGCGCGCCGGGGTCGGGCTGATCAGAGAGGCCGTGAGGGAGGCGATGAAGGCGGCGGGCGAGTCGGAGAAGCTCTCAATAACTGTTGTAGGCCCGCCCCGCTATCTCTTGAGGACCGAGGCTGAGACCCCTGAGAGGGCTGAGGAGGTGAAGCGTAGGGCCATAGAGGCTCTCACCAGAGTTGTCTCGGAGAAGGGAGGGACGGTAGAGGTGTTGGAGGAGAAGTGAGGCTCAGGCGCTGCAGCAGGTGCTGGAGATACACCCTGAGGACCGACCGGTGCCCCGTCTGTGGAGGAGAGCTAGTGATCCCCCACCCTCCGAGGGCGCTGCTCTCCGAGGAGGCTTTAAAGTCTGGGCTGGGTGCGCCGGATATGAGGAGGCAGAGGGATGAGCTGGGTTCCGAGGGTCTTCAGGACACTCTACGCTCTGAAGCGGCTGAGGAGGGAGGGCTGGGTAAGGAGAGGGGTTAGGGAGCCGGAGTCGGTCGCCGACCACTCCTACGCCCTAGCGGTACTCTCCATGCTGGTCGCAGTGGAGCGGGGGCTAGACCCTTTCAGGGCGGCAGCCATAGCCCTAGCCCACGACCTCCCAGAGTCAATAACTGGCGACCGGACACCAGAGGAGAAGAAGAACCGCGAAACGCTCCTCGACGAGGAGCTGATGGCGATGGGGGAGGTCGCAGCAGGCCTGCCGGACAGCCCTTCACGTCTCCTCCAAAACCTTTTCCTCGAATACGTGAACCAGGCCTCGGAGGAGGCTAGGCTAGTCAAGGAGCTGGACAAGCTCGAGATGGCTCTCCAGGCGCAGCTCTACGGCGAGGAGCAGGGCCGGCGGGACGTTGCGAGGGAGTTCACCGCATCGGCGCTGGAGAGCATTAGAGACCCAGCCCTCCGCAGCATCATCCTAAATAGCGCCTAAACCCACGGTCATGAAGGATGCTCGATATAAAGCGGATGCGGAGGGAGCCGGAGTACTTTAAGAGGGGCCTCGCGAGGAGGGGGCTGGACCCCACGATCGTTGACAGGGTTATCGAGGCTGATGCACGGCGACGAAGCATAATGACTAGGCTCCAGGGCCTGAGGCATGAGAGAAACAAGGCCGCGGCCGAGATCGGCAGGTCGCGGGGAGAGCCCGAGAAGGTTGAGGAGCTTAGAAGAAGGGTTGAGCTCATCAGCGGAGAGATCGAGAGTCTTGAGAGGGAGCTGGCGGAGGTTGAGAGGTTCGTGGGGGAGACCCTTTACAACTTGCCGAACATCCCCCACGACTCCGTCCCTGACGGCGCGTCAGAGGAGGATAACGTGGTCGTTAGGTCGTGGGGTGAGCCTGTAAGGGAGGAATGGATGCGCGACCACGTGGACACCATGAAGATGCTCTCGATGGTGGATCTGGAGAGGGCTGCGAAGGTCTCAGGGGCGCGGTTCTACTACCTCCTAGACGGGCTCGTCTACCTGAACCTAGCCCTCATCCACTACGCCCTCGACTTTCTCGCCGCAAAGGGCTTCAGGATCATCCAACCCCCATACCTCATCCGCCGCGAAATCCTCGCGGGCGCCATATCGCTGAAGGATTTCGAAGACATGATATACAAGATCGACGGCGAGGACCTCTACCTGATAGGGACCGCGGAACACTCGATAGCTGGGTTCCACGCCGACGAGATACTTGACGGCAGGATCCTGCCCCTCAGATACGCCGGAGTTAGCCCCTGCTTCAGGAAAGAGGCGGGTGCCCATGGAAAGGACACCAAGGGTATATTCAGGGTCCACCAGTTCGAGAAAGTGGAGCAGTTCGTCTTCTGCAGGGAGGACCAGTCATGGGAGGAGCATGAGCTCCTAATCAGGAACGCCGAGGAGATCTACAGGTCCCTCGGCCTACCTTACCGCGTGGTGAACGTCTGTGTAGGCGAGCTCGGCCCCATCGCCGCCAAGAAGTATGACCTCGAGGTCTGGATGCCTGCCCAGGGTCGGTACAGAGAGGTCGTATCCTGCAGCAACTGCACGGACTATCAGGCGCGGAGGCTGAGGATCAGGTATCGTGAGGCGCCCCACGTCGAGGAGACAAAGCTTGTCCACACGCTAAACAGCACCGCGATCGCGACCGAGAGAACCCTAGTGGCGATACTGGAGAACTATCAGCGGAGGGATGGGTCCGTGGAGATACCCGAGGTTCTCCGCCCCTACATGGGAAACATCGATGCCTTACGCCCCAAGGGTCCACTGCCCGAGATAAAGTGAGGTAACATAAATTGGATTCGCTCTTAATCCATTTTGTGTTGGTGGTTGTAGGGTTTATTTTTATGGTCTTT
>JAVVGN010000122.1:0-4387 GCA_032249095.1 Candidatus Caldarchaeales archaeon
GGGCGAGACCTATCACTTGGTGGAGCGTGCCTATGGCGAATTCGTCCGCTCCTTTACTCTCCCCAGCGCCGTTGACCCCGAAGGCATCAGCGCCGATTACAAAGATGGCATTTTGGAATTACGCTTGCCAAAAACCCAAGCGCAGCGACCCCGTCGCATCCCCGTCAATTTAGGCTCTGCCGAATAATACTGACATCTTCTTGCTGTCGGCGCCCTTTCCCGCGCCAACTACTTCTATAATCCAATTAATCCACAGTCTCGCCAACCGAAGACTTGTCGCCAATTCATTGAGCTTTATCTTTAATTGAAAGAATGCCTTCCGCGTGTCCTGTTCTAGATCTTTCTCCTTTTCCAAATTCTCAATTGTTGGCACAATGGTATTCCAGAATTCCTCGCTCTCCGTCTCCAACGCTTCGGAAATCTCCCGTAGCCTTTCTCGATTCCCCCACACATCGTTCAAAACTTCTTGCCATTCTTTTGCCCTCTGCCTTATGTTTTTCAACTTTTCACTCAGGTTTAAGCCCTGTAGTTCTGGAAACTTCTCTTGCCGCTCTGGCGTCTCTAAAACGCTTAGCCATTGCTGAGCCAACTCCGCAAAAGTCGTAATCGCCTCTAGCGCTTGTTGTGCCCTCTCAATATCGCCAACCTCAAGTTTTTGAAAGAAAAATGATAATAAAGGATTTAATAATGACGACAATATTTCAAACTTTCGCAATACGATAGCGCCCTCACCATCTAAATCAAATGAAGCACTCATCTTAGGTCACCCATAAAGGAATTTTAAGCAGGCACGAATTGCTCTTTAGATTTCCGCTCCGCCCTGCCGAATATCCCCTCCGCTACCCCTTTGGGCGGGCTTCCAAAGTTAATTTCGGTGCCAAAATTAACCCCAACCCTAAAGGTATGTACCCCCACAAACGCAAATAAGCGCAAAAGCGTGGCACATGTCGGAATTATCTACGAAAGTCTTTTTAGTAGTTTTAGCAGTTTATCTACTTTTTCGGTGAGGTCTGTATCTGCGGGTTTTTCTTCTCTACAGATATAGTCCACCATTGCCTCGGCTTCCTTATCAAAGAGTTTTAGCGATATTGATAGGAGTTCTAACAGTTCCTTTAGCGACTTCAGTGTTTCTTCCAACTCGCTTCTGGTCGGCAGGTTGGGCTCTTCCCCTCTCACCATGCGGATTCTGTTCTGAAAATAGTAATTGCTCCACCACTGTTCTATTCTTTCAGCGAGCTCTGCGGCTTCCGCCGCTCGCTCCTTTATCCGTCTAAAAAAGAAAAGAAGTCTCTCAGCGGGCGATTCTCCACCATACTCAGTGTGATAGCCATTCGGCATCCCAAACACCTCCATAGATATTTTAGGAAAACAGACACCATAAATCTCTTTGAAAGAAAGACAGCGCAGTCGGTGTATACCACCCCCCTCAAATAAACGCAAAAGGACGGCTAAATGCACCCGCTTTTTCGTTTTGTGGCGAGTTAGTGGGAGTTAGCCAATAGGGTGTTGCGCTGCCGAATAGTAAGTTGTCGATCTGCGTTGGGGTGAGCGGATTTCTTTGCGCCTGTCCCGCGTTGGGGCGGGCGAATTTCTTTTTGCGTTTGCGTCTGCCGAATAACTGCTATGCGGAGGTGACGGACAATGATGATGACGCTGGTGCAATTTGCTATTCCAGAACGGTTGGGGGAGGTAGCGGCAGAGGCAGTAGCGCGAGTCGCCGGTGGGGCGACTTTGCTTGAGGGGATGGGCTTGTGGGTGAATGGTGAAGGTGTGGTGGAGAGGGAGAAGATTAAGTGGCTAGTTGTGGGCGTGGAAAAGGGGAAAATGGCGGATGTGGTAGGCATAGTGCTGGACATACTTCGCAGCGGCGGGGAAAGTGCTGCTTTCTACATTACTGATGAGCCTAGAATTCAATGGCTGAAGGATTGAAATTGCGATTGCGCCTGCCCTGACGCCATCCGTCAGGGCAGGCGAAATAATTTTATTCCGTATGCCTGCCGAATAAAATTCTTATGGGCGCCGGCAGGTCGCTGGGCAAGACCAGCGGCAGCCCGCGCAGGGCGGGTGGGCTCCTGCCGGAGAGACGCCCCCGACGGGTCGGGGCTATTAGCTCCGATAGCCTGCCGATGGCGGGCGAACCCCGTCGGGCTTTTCTTTTTATTGCCTGCCGAATAATCAATGGGCGGACGCAAAACTTCGCTAGGAGGTGACCAAAATGACGGAAGTCCGTTGGCGTCAATTTGAGTGCCCCGCCTGCGAGGCGGGGAAACGCACGCAGACTGACCGAAAGATTCTCGCATCTATCCTTTTCTGCGACAAACCCAACCATCTTCTTTCGGAGTGCTCGGAGAAGTGGGAATGCCCCGCCACTTCGGTCATCAACGAAGTTGAACAATGGTGGGGTCAGTGCCCCTTCCACGGCACGCTTGAAATCCACTTCCGGCGGGTGCGGGAGATGCGTGGGGAGACAGTGCACATTGAGGCGGAAAAGAAGTTGGGAGGTTGGGTGGAGCTGCATGTGTGGTCAGTCTCCAAACGGTCTAGGCGCATTCTCTACGCTATGGACTTCACTATCTACAAACACGACCAAAATGTCTATGTCCGTGTCAATGACCGAGATACCCTATTCGCCCTTCCTACCCGTGACTTCCTGAAGTTCGCCCCACAAAAGTGGGTGCGAGCCGTCCTTGACGCATTCGCCAGCCAACCAGCCGAGACCGAAGCCGAAGCCACCGTCGCCCAATGAGGTAAGCGGGGCGCTGGCAGCAACCGTGCCAGCGCCCCCCAACTTGGCTTTAACGCAGCGAAGGCAGGGGTGCAATTTTCTTTCTGCCGAATAATAATAATAGGGTCGGAGGTGTCAGCAAAGGTGTCCGAAATCAAACATGTAGAAGTGAAGAAAGTCGGCGACAAGGTTATCGTGTCCGTTTTCTGTTATGAGTTGTCCAGCTGGGCGGATGTCACCTTTGAGGTTGACGACGCAAGCCAGCCGTCGCTATTCTGTAAGATGTCCATTCACGGACGGGGGCAGCGCAACGAGGTTACTGTTGCCCCCGACTTCGTGGCGGTAGAGGATAGGGATGGAGCGACGATTTCCGTCTGGTGCGGCGCCGGCAGAAGGGTTAATTTCGGCGCCGAAAATAACTCTATAGAGGGTGATAGCGATGAGCAAGCGACAGCGACTACCTAAGGGCAAAAGACAGGAAATTGAACAACTTGCAGCCACCCTTTGGCTTTTGCCGACGAAACTGCGTTACCGATTTTTCTCCGCCTTCCACGACGATTTACGCCGCTTCTTTTCCGAAGAGGAGCGTGAGGTGGCGGGCGATGGGACGGTAACGGTGGGCATCTCTGGAGCGATACAGGTGCGGTGGGCTGGGAAGCGGGCAGAGGCGGAACTGACTTTCGGGCTTCCGCCTGTCCGCTTCAAGGTGCGGTTGGGCAAGTCTGGGCGCTTCCAAATTCAAGTGGACGATGAAAAAACTGTGGTGGAAACGCTCATCGCCATCGTCAAGGGGATGAGGAAATCGGAGCGGGATTATCTCTGGGCGCTGATGGACGAGTCATTAGCAGAGTATGAAGATTACCTGATGGCTCACGACCCAGAGTTTCTACGGCGATTAAATGAGGCTTATGAGGAGATTGAGCGGGGCAACTATGTCACCCTGTCGGATATTATCTGTGACGGATAGGCAGGGGCGGCTCTGCCCCCCGTCCACCTGCAACAGGTGGACGGGGTTTTTCTTTTAGGGGTCTGCCGAATAATAGGGCAGCGGAGGTGATGACGATGGAATTGCTTCGGGACATTGAAAGGCTCAGTGAAATCAGGCGACTTCAGCGGGCGCTCCAAACCGAGGCGGACGAAATCCGCTCTCGGCTAGAGAAAGTGCTGCGGGCTGCTGGCGGGCGGTTGGCTGTCGGCGCTTACTTCGTCTCCCTTACCGAAGTGCCACACACGGCTTATGGTAAGGTGATGGACGAATTGAAGCGCCGACATCCTGAGTTCGCCGCAGAGATTGACGAATTAGCCCGCCAGTTCCAGTCCGTCGCTACCCGCATTGACATCGTTGTCAACGGTGAGTGACGCAAGCGGGGCGCTGGTGTGCCCACCACCAGCGCCCCAGCTGTCTTTTCCCTGTCTGCCGAATACCGAATACCTATGTTTTCGGAGGTGAGGCGAAATGCTTGACTTGCTCTTTGGTGTCTCGTCCATTGTTGCTGGGGCAGCGGTTTTCGCTGTGGGCGTGCTATTGCGGAAGCGAGTTGATGACCCTTACGAAGTGCTCGCCCCAGCGTGGGTGGTGGGGGGCTTCCTCTTTTTCGCTGGGGCAATCGTCACACTCAAACTGTTGTTGGGGTGACCGCTACCCCATTTTGAGAAAGATGA
>JAVVGN010000123.1:0-4140 GCA_032249095.1 Candidatus Caldarchaeales archaeon
GGGGATGGTGGCGAGGTTCCACATAGTTGCGAGGCCATAAGAGATAAAGACACAAAATGAGGAGATGTAGTGATGGGGAGATACCTGCCGCGGGAGCTTCGGATAAAGCTGTACGGTGACGTTGTTGCCCTTCGTAGAGGCGGGCTGACGTATAGAGGGATTATTGAGGAAGTGTGGCGAAGATACGGAGTCAGGATCTCTAAGTCGTTGATAAGTGAGTGGCTACGTGGGGTACATAGCCCATACAATGGTAGACGGATACCTTCACTAGAACTGTTGAAGTCCTCAGAGGAATTAGCGTACGTGATAGGTGTGAAGGTCGGTGACGGATACACTTATAGGGTAAGGAGCGTCCGCAAAGGCTACAACTATGTCTGGATAGGCCTTAAGGCTAGGGACTAGGGATAGGGAGTTTGTAGAGGGGTTTGGCAGGTGTCTTGCAAAGGTTCTGGGCAGGAGACAAATAAGGCCGAGATACGTGAAATCTTCAGGTAGGTATGTCGTCGAAGCTGAGTCTAAGACGCTATATGAACTCCTAAGAAAGCCAGTTAACCTCGACAGGCTGAGGAGATACATAGAGCACTGTGAGAGGTGCGTGGCAGCATCCCTCAGGGGATTCGCAGACTCAGAAGGAAGGTCAACAAACGTGGTTACATATTTATCCTCAACACCGACCTTAGACTACTCACATATATTCATGGATCCTATGATCCTAGGAGGGGGAAGAAATACACGCATAACAAGGATTGTCATCGCATACATATTCGAGCCAGCAGTAATATGGGCTTCTATAGATACGTGGGCTTCACTATTACTAGGAAGCAGGCGCGGCTGGAAAACTACGACAAGAGAAACAGAAACACTAGTACACCTCTAGTACACCTACCCCTCCCCCAACCATTTCCCAACCCATCCTCAAAATAATAACTAATATAGCCCCGGGCGGGGTTTGAACCCGCGACCTGCCGCTTACGAGGCGGCCGCTCTGCCGGGCTGAGCTACCGGGGCCCGGACTAGCCGCAGTTAACCCATTATTTAGGTATCTCGCGGCGAGATAGGGATCGGTAAATAGTGCCGTCAGGTAGAGGATGGGTGTGATGATGGAGGATCTCCTGAGAAGCTCCGTAGCCCTTTTCGTAGTGGTCGACCCTCTGGGAAATATACCGATTCTTATCGAGCTGACTAAGCATTTGGAGAAAAAAGAGCGAGAGAAAGTTTTTGATAAAGCGATACTAGTAGGGTCCTTGTTGCTTCTTTTATTCGCTTTTGCGGGCCATCAGATCCTCATCTTATTCGGCGTCTCCCTCCACAGCTTCATGATAGCCGGCGGGCTCCTCTTTTTCATCTTGGCTCTGCAAATACTTGTCAGTGGAGGAGAGAGGCTTCTATTGAGAACGGGAGAGGTCGGCGTTTTTCCCGTAGGCTTCCCTTTGCTGGCAGGGCCTGGGGCGATAACCAACACCATGCTATCTATAAACTCCTACGGTCAGGTGGTGGGTACGCTTTCGGTGCTGATAGTTATGCTACTCAGCTGGGTCATCTTGAGGAGGCTAGACCCGCTCTATCGTATATTAGGGAGAAGCGGGAGTGATGTCGTGGCACGGGTAATGGCAGTCTTCCTTACGGCCATAGCGGTGGAGTATATTGTGACGGGGTTAAGGGGCTATGTCTCTTAACGAGTAAGGATTAAACAGCCCTAAATCTATCGCAACGAGAGTGCTTCAACCTGATGATCTCTGTCTCCCAAGCCTGATTTTCATGGTGAGTATTCTTTCACCATGGAATAGCCACGCAGCCAGCATAAGCGTCAGGAGGACGAACAAAGCCAGAAAACCGATATGTAAGGACAATCTGTAATGTTCCTCAAGAATCGCTGCTCTCACCGCCAATAGCATGTGCGTGAAAGGGTTAAGCAAAAGGGCTGTCGATACGTGTTGTGGAAGCGTATCCAGATCAGATAGAAACAACACCAGAAAGGATAGAAGTAGGAGGGGCAATTGGATAAGGGAGGCGAGCTGTTGCCCTCCCCGAACATCGCCCGCCAGGACTCCCGAGAGGATTCCGATCGAGAAAGCCACCAACATAGAATTGATCAAGATAACGGCGAGGAACGCCAGCGATAAAGGGCCAACTGTGATACTGAGCATAGACACTCCCGTTGTGGTGGGCATCATGCTCGGCAGAAAGGTGGAAAGTCCGATGACCATGGAGATGGCGCCTAGTACGGCTATAATGATCGACCCGAGGAGTTTGGATAGGAGTATTGTTATCCTACTAATGGGCATTGTAAGGAGAATCTCAAGGGTCTTCGCCTCCTTCTCCAGCCCCACGCTCGTTGCGGCTACCGTTCCGGAGGTCGACAACAGGATAAAAAGCAGTATGGAGACGGCGAAGTAAATGTTTAGACGCTGCATTAAGCCCCTCAGTTCTTCTGAAGAGACAAGCGTATCCCTAAATAATAGGCGAGTCTCCTTGACTGAAACCGGCGCTTTATAGTACGCTATCTGGAGGCCATGCTCGGAGGCCAAGCTCTCCCCCAGTGTCTCAATTGCCGATCGGAGACGGGATTGAATTGTAGAGAGTCTTTGGAGCTCAACTGTGGAGAGGCTTTGAAGGGAAACATACAGGTTTACGTTAGCCGTCGCACGCTGTGAAAGGTTTTGGGAGAAATCCCTTCCAAGCATGAGTGCTATCTTCAGATTATGCTTTTTCATTAGAAGGAAAACGTCTTCGTGGTCACCTACCTCGTATATTGGTTCGAGACCTACAGTGGTCAATGCCTTTTTGAAGCTTTCCGAGTAAGGTCCCCGGTCCAAGTCGACTAGGAGGATTTGCGCCTGTTCTGTCTGTCTAGCAGTGTCCTGGCCCGCGGCTGAGATGGCGACGCCCAGAAGTGGTAGGCTTATGAGCGGGGCCAAAACAACGCCCAGCAGTATGGAGGGCTCGCGAAACAGTTCTATTATCTCTTTACGGATCAGCTCCAGTAGCTTCAAGCCTCGCTCACCTTTTTCATGAAGAGTTCCTCAAGATTAGAGACACTATATTTGGAGAGAAGCCCCCGCGGAGTACCCCTCTCTAATAATATACCATTGTGGAGAATAGCGATCTCGTCACAGAGATAATTGACCTCAAGCATATTGTGGCTGGAGACTAGTACAGTTGTTCCTTTCGCCGCGTACTCTCTTATCAATTTTCTTACATATACTGCGTGCTCAACGTCCAAACCAGCCGTAGGCTCATCAAGTATCGCTAATTTAGGCGAGGTCATCAAACAACCAGCTAAGAGAAGTCGCCTCTTCATGCCTTTACTGTAGGTGCCCGCTCTCTCCTTAAGCCGGTCTCCCAGGCCCGAGACCTCCATCCCCCTCTCAACTGACCCTCTACCATAGAGGCTCGCGACCATCCGTAGGTAATCATGCCCCGTGAGGTGTTTATACACCCCGGCATCCTCTGGGAGATAAGATATGAGGTCTCTGACAACACCGGCCTCCTTCATGATGTCGTGGCCGAAGATCTTAACAGCACCTCTGCTAGGCTTTAAAATCGTGGCAAGTATCCTGAAGAGCGTTGTCTTACCCGCTCCGTTCGGTCCGATAATGCCGAAGACGACCCCCTCCTCTACAGTAAGATGAACTCCCTTAAGAGCGGGATTAGCCCCGAAATACTTCCAAAGATCGTTAACCTCGATCGCCGGCACCATTATCTGCCCCCAGCGATCACTGACAACACCCTTCAATAAACATTGGTCTAAAGGAGACATCTCCGAGGCCGCGAGGTTAAAGTTTTATACGACTTTTAGAAAAGGAAAAATCGAGTGGACTCCCGGCGTAGCTCAGCCTGGTAGAGCATCCGGCTGTAGAGGCCAGCAGCCCGCTGGGCCTAACGCAGCCTACCGGGCGCACAGAAACCGGAGGGCCGCAGGTTCAAATCCTGCCGCCGGGAAATATTAGTTATTATTTTGAGTATGTTGAATGTGGAAATGTTTGGGGGGAGGGGTAGATGTACTTGTTGTTCGCCTGATGCACTTTGCTAGGCGTTGTTGTTTTCTCTTTATTGTGAATCCGATGTATTTGTAGGAGTTTGCGTTACTGCTGGCTCGAATATGTATGCGATGACAATCCTTGTTATGCGTGTATTTCT
>JAVVGN010000124.1:0-4138 GCA_032249095.1 Candidatus Caldarchaeales archaeon
CGGCTTTGAATATAGAGATCGAGATCGATGTGGAAAGAGAGGAAAGAGTGGGGGAAGGGTTGGTTAGTCTGTAGGCCTCGGCAGCAAGCCTAGGAACCCCAGACAACGGGATTAAAGGTCGGTAGCCCGCCGGAGAATATGTTCCGGCGATTAAACCGCGATAGCCCCCGATGTGTATAGTTCTGGGGTTTTTCCCCTCGCTGCCGGGGGCCTATCCCGGTGCCTGCGCCGTCACCACTAGTTGTTTGATCTGTTTTACTAGCTCCCAGCATTGGCGTCCGTTTGGCCTATTATTATAGAAAGCCATCGCGAGTCTGTGGACTGCATAACGTAACTTACCATCGTATAGCCTCCAATACTCCGTTCTCGACGAGTTAATTGGTTTGTAAAGTCCTAAAAGCTTCTTCAACCCCCTCAGAGAACTATTGACGAAATCAGCATACGTTAGCAGCTCTGCCAGAGCCTCCCTGCCAGCCAAACTACCGTCTATCCCCAGCCCCTCAAGAAGCACATTATAGGCCGGATACCTCTTACCAGCCTCCTCAGTTATCTTTTTAGCCATCTCCTCCATCTGCTTCTCTATGGAGGAGATTGCTGGCTTCAGAACCTCCCTCTCAGCCTCAGACAAAGCCCTATACTTGTTGAGTAATTGTTGATGAGTCTTCAATAGAGACCTATGGGCCAGAACCATCCTCCGCATGACCAAGAAGTCCTCAGTTACTCTTCTGAACCACCTCTCCTCAACACTCATCAATGCCCTTATGTCTCCCCTAGCGCTCTTCGGCAACTTATGCTCCCTACGCACCTTCTCAAGCAACGTAAGCCTCCTAAGATAGTATACCTCCACTCCCCTCCCTAGTAGTTCTATCGCGCCGTCAGTATGCTGGACAGGCAACGTATCCATGAATAGCCTGTCTCCGGGCCCAGCCGGGATCTCGCCGAAGCTGTCTATATGCTTGAAAGTTATTCCGTCAGTAGTGTATGTTATCCTGTATCTCTCACCATTCTTCTTAGTCTTATGGACATCTGTGTAGAACTTCAATATCCCTGCACACCCTCGTTCTGTGTCTTTACCTCGTATGGCCTCGCCATCACGTGGAACCTCACCACCATCCCACTCCATCCCCATCACCCGTTTCGGATAAGACCCTCCACCGGCCCCGCATATAAGGAGTAGTGGCCCCAATGGTCGGGACATCCCTAACTTGGACTCACTATGCTCAAGCAGAACTATCACCAAAATATATAAAGACCTCAAGGGGACTAATACTACCAAGAGAAATCTACTACGCCCTAACAAACATTAAGGGCTTGGAGAGGGAGGTAGGCGTCGTTAAGAAGTAGAAATCTAAACTAAGACACATACTAGGCATAGAACACGGAAACATACCAATACAATTAGACTTATGGGGAAACGAGGTAATATTCAGGGGAAAAGGACAGACAACACTACACGGATATCCGAAACACGATAAATAGAAACAATTAAAGTTAGTATATATAGGGGGATGAACCGTCTTATTACTCGGCAAGAGCGTCTCGAATTATTATGGTGGTGGTAGTTAAGGTCGGTGGGCGGGCCCTCGCATCCAACATGGAGAACCTAGCGAGGAGCGTAGCCGCACGCTCAGGCATGGGGATAGTCTTCGTCCACGGCGGGGGAGGCCTCGTCACAGAGTACTCGGAGAGGATGGGGATAAGGCCGACAATCGTCACGTCACCCTCCGGGATAAGGAGCAGGTATACGGATGAGAGGGAGCTTGAGGTGTATACGATGGTTATGGCCGGTAAGATTAACAAGGAGCTTACCTCAGCGATGCAGCGATTCGGCGCGAAGGCAGTAGGGATCTCGGGGGTCGACGGCGGCTTGCTGGTAGCCGAGCGTAAGAAGAGGATCGTCGTCATCGATGAGAGAGGCAGGAAGAGGGTTATACCCGGCGGGTATACGGGCTCGATTCGCAGGGTGAATGAGGGGCTCCTCAGGATCCTGCTGGATGCCGGATACACTCCCGTGGTTGCTCCCCTTGCGCTCGGGCTGGAGGGCGAGTTGCTTAACGTTGATGGGGACCAGGCCGCCGTCTCAATAGCTGTGGCCTTAAGGGCGGAACAGCTCGTCATGCTCTCGGACGTTGAGGGCGTCATCCTAAACGGCCGGGTGGTTGAGAGATTCACCGCGTCTGAGGCCCACCAAGCCTCTCAGAGCATCGGTCCGGGAATGAATAGGAAGTTGATGCTGGCCGCCGACGCCGCTAGGTCGGGAGTGGGGCTCGTAAGGATCGCGAATGGGCTGGGAGAGGACCCGCTCGACTGCCTAGACGGTGGCAGGGGGACAGTGGTCGTTCAGGACTAGGAGAGGTTATTAAGTGCGGAAACCGCACATTGATGTGCGTATTTCTTCTTCAAGAATACGTTTATCAACTGCCCCTACGTTCCTAATGGTTGACAAAGGTGGAGTGCTTGCCTGAGTTCAAGTGTCCTGTCTGTGACGGTACGGTTCAGGTACCCGAAGACGCCTTAGATGGGGAGCTGTTTGAGCACGCTGAATGTGGTGCACAGCTGGAGCTTGTGACCAGCGAGGGTAGGAGGATTCTCAGGCTGGCTGAGGAAGTGGGGGAGGACTGGGGAGAGTAGAATATTGTGATAATTGGTCTGATATATGACCTGCTGAGACCGGAGGAGAGGATGCTTATAGAGGCGGCTAGACGCGGCGGCCACTCCATCCAACTATTGTTTGTCCCCGAGAGAATCGACTGGCTAGACGGGTCAAGGGAGGGCCTTGACGTGGACTTTGCCTTCCAGAGATGCGTAAGCCATCACCGAGCCCTAGCAACCTCGGCGGTGCTGGAGTCGAAGGGGACCCGGGTGGTAAACCCTTACAGCGTCATCAGGGACTGTGGAGACAAGCTGGTTACTACAGCAAAGTTGGCCAGCCGCGGGGTCAAAGTGCCTCGGACAGGAATAGCGTATAGCAGGGAGGCCGCTATCGCTGCTTCCAGAGAGCTCGGCTACCCCGTTGTCGTTAAGCCAATAATAGGGAGCTGGGGGCGCATGGTCGCTAGGGCGGAGAACGAGGACGACCTGCTCGACATTCTCGACTTTAGGGAGTCCATGAGCTCGCCCTACTTCAAGATACACTATATTCAGCAATACATACAGAAGCCGGGCAGGGACATCAGGGCCTTCTACGTGTGGGGCGAGGTGCCCGTGGCCATATACAGGGTAAGCCAGCGCTGGAAGACCAACACCGCGCTGGGCGCCAAGGCAGTACCTGCGGAGCTGAGTCCAGATCAGATTGAGCTGGTTATCAAGTCCGGGGAGGCCGTCGGAGGGGGCGTGCTGGGCGTCGACCTCCTGGAGACAAAGGACGGCGAGACCTGCGTAAGCGAGGTAAACGCCGTTGTCGAGTTCAGGAACACGGTCCAGGTAACGGGCTACGACCTGGCTGGAAAGATAGTCGAGGAGACAGTGAGGGTTATGAGGCGGTAAGCATGCCCTCTCTCTCGCTTCTCCGCTTTGCACAACCTCGAGGCCTTAGAGTCTCGAAGGCCGAGGGCCAATATGTGTGGGATAGCTCTGGGAGGCGATATCTCGACTTTCACACGGGGCATGGAGCAGCGTTCCTCGGCCATAGAAACCCCTTCGTGGTCAGGAGGATCTCAGAGCAGCTCGGGAAGCTTACGTGTCTACCCCCCGTCTTCGAGAACCAGATCCTAGACGAGGCTCTCGACCTTCTAAGTAAGATACTCCCCAAACACCTTACCCACGTCTTCTTCATGAACAGCGGTAGCGAGGCGGTGGAGCTTGCCCTCAAGCTTGCGAGGAAGAGGAGCGGGCGGAAACTATTTGCATCATTCACCGGCGCTTTCCACGGCAGAACCATGGCCGCCCTAAGCGTCACCCACAACCCAAAATACAGGTCGGGCTTCGAGCCATTCCCCGGAGAGGCTCTCTTCATCCCATACAACGATACGGGCCAGCTCTCTCGGATAGACGAGTCCGTGGCCGCCGCTATCGTGGAGCCTATTCAGGGTGAGGCAGGCGTCTACCCCGCCACGGCAGAGTTCATGAGGGCTCTCGAGGAGAGGTGTAGAGAGGTGGGAGCCTACCTCATAGTCGACGAGGTCCAGTCAGGCTTTGG
>JAVVGN010000125.1:0-4064 GCA_032249095.1 Candidatus Caldarchaeales archaeon
TTATTATGGATCTAGATTTCGTGAGGGGTTACCGGGACGAGCTCGTCAGAATGAATAGGAGGAAGAGGGGGAGGCCTTACAGGATAGCCGAGAGCTACGTCAGGTTCCTCGCCGTTATCAGATATCTCTTCTCCCTAGGTTACAGGCAGCTCGAGGGCCTCACCAGATCCCTCGGGAGGATCTTCCCGACTCTTCCCGTGATAGACTACTCATGGATAAGGAGGAGGATCGTCTTGCTGGGAGAAGATTTGGTGGGGTACAGTCCGAGGAGTGTAGACGGCCCAGTAGTCATAGTCCTGGACTCAACCGGTGTCAAGGTCTGTAGGTCTGGCTCATGGCTCGAGAGGAGATACTCCAGGAGGAGGGGGTATCTGAAGATACACTTCGCTATAGACGCCAGGACAGGAAAGATAGTGTATTTTGAGAGGGCAACAGATAGGATACATGACTCTGAGGTAGCTAGGAGGATGGTGGATAGATCGATGGAGGCTGGGAACGTCATAAAGGTAATCGGAGACGGAGCATACGACTCCATCCGACTCATAAGACACCTCGAGAGGAGAGGGATAGAACCTATTATAAGGCCGAGGAGGAATGCGAGAACTGACAGAGGGCCTCCCTCCAGAAGGTCTGCAGCCAGGATGATAAGAGATTACGGGTATAGAGCCTGGAGCAGAATAGTGGGACATGGTGGGAGGTGGATGGCTGAGACTGCAATATCCAGGCTCAAAGCATTGTTCGGAGAACATCCCCCCTCCAGGAAGCCGAGATGGATGGACTCAGAGCATACGATCAAAACGCTCATATACAACATGCTATTGAGCGCCGTAACGACGTAGGAAACCGGGCACCAGACGGAGAGGGGAAAATCGAACCATAGGAATTAGGCCACAAGGCAGTGTCCAAATAAGGCTTTAAATACTGTGTTAGGGCGTCTATTTCTACTCGCGAGGTTATTTCAGGAGGACCTCAGCTATATAAACCCGTTATTTGGACGCTACCGAATATTGGGACGCACGCGTAGGGAGTGCTGAATTATATCTCTCAGCCCGTCCCATGCCTTTGTGAGGATCGGTTGCTGAGGGCTAAGAGAAGGATGGTCGGGATAGTCTTGAAGGACAATGCGCTGGCCATCAGGGTTTCAGAAGCCTGCAGGCGATATGGGCTGGAGCCAGTCTGGGCTACAAGTCTTCGCGACCTCCCCCTAAGCGTTGAGAAGATAGTCTCTACGAGGCCCGAGCTAAGAGAGGCAGGAGGGGCGATACCGGTCTACTATCTAGAGGACTATGGCTCGATCGAGTGTCTTGTCCTGAGCCTCGTGGCCCCGGAGAGGAAAGGGGAGGGTGGGGGCGTCGTATCGGTCGCTGTGGACCCTGGAAAGCGCATAGGGGCAGCCTACTTCGTGGATGGCTACGCTGTCAAGATAATCAGCTATGTGGGTTTGGAGGACTTCCTGAATGACTGCTCAGTCGTGGTCGAGTGCTTGGGTACAGGAAGGGAGTTGCGTTTCTACATCGGCTTCAGGCCTGAGGAGGTGGTCCATGGCCTCGTCTCCAAGATCAAGAAGGTTTATCCAAGTGCAAGGATCACACTAGTGCCCGAGGAGGGGCCGCGAATAGGGCCGGAGGGATATACTGGCGACGAGCTCTCAGCTCTCAGGATATATCTGACGGCCGCGGCCGATGAATTCCGGGCCCAAGATTAAATCCTAGGCAGATAAGCAAGGAGTGGGGGCGGCCGTGGTCTAGCCAGGTATGACGGCGGGGCCCCGTACAGACAAGTGCAGCCTGTGGGTACGCCCGCAAGTCCCGGGTTCAAATCCCGGCGGCCGCAATATTAGTTATTATTTTGAGTATGTTGAATGTGGGGGAAATGGTTGGGGGGAGGGGTAGGCATCCTAGTGGCTCTCTTGACGTAGTTTTCTAGCCGTATCTGCTTCCTAGTAACTGTGAAACCTAAATATTTGTAGAAGTTTATGTTACTGCTGGCCCGAATATAGATCACATCTACTTCCTTGTTGGTTACGTATTGCTTCCCCGTCCTAGGATCATTGATTACAGTTCCCCGTCGCTTATTGGGTTTTGGTCCCATAGATTCGATGTTGAGTCCCTTAAGAAGATCCTTGACGTATGTAAATAGTCTCAGGTCGGTGTTGAGGATAAATATGTAACCCCTCTTGTCAACACATCCTTCCGAGTCTGCGAAGCCCCTGAGGAATGCTGCCACGCACCTCTCACAGTGCTCAATGTATTTCTTCAGTCTATCAAGGTCTACTGGTTTTTTGAGTAGCTCGTAGAGCGTCTTCGACTTAACTTCGACGACATATTTTCCTACGTCATCCCTAGATCTCGGCCTTATTTGTTTCCTGCCCAGAACCTTTGCAAGACACCTAGCGAACTCCTCGACAAACTCCCATCCCTAGCCTTAAGACCTATTTTTACGTCATTGTAGCCTTTGATGGTGCGTCTTCTCCTATAAGTGTATCCGTCACCGACCTTCACACCTATCACGTACGCCAACTCCTCTGAAGGCTTCAATAGTTCTAGTGAAGGTATCAATCTACCATTGTATGGGCTATGCACTCCGCGTACCCAATAGTATATATGAGACTTAGAGATCCTGACCCCATATCTTCGCCATATGTGGAACCACTCCACCTCTCCCTCTCTAGGACTATTGAGTTGAGTGGTGGTAGATTCTCGGCGGCGTTTTCTCCAGCCGTGGCCTCGTATATTAGCCATCTAAGCGTCGCGATGGAGGATATCATCCAAGTCCTCAGCCTTCCATCCCACACGTTCTGCACAACCACTACTCCGTCTGGGGTCGGAGTGATGTTCAGAACCCTCTCAACAGGATACCTAAAGACCTCTAGGAACCTCTCGGATAGCTCCCGCCACGCCTCGGCGACGAATCTCTGCATGAGATAGTGTCCAAATAAGGCGTTATATTTAAAGGCCGGTTGATGTGTCTTGTATGCTATGGATGTTGTGGCCCTTGTCTCTGGCTGTTTTATGCGCAATAAGAAAGTAGGGAGGTTAAGGTCCTAGCAGTGTTGGACTACATGTTTCATGGTAGCTGTAGGAGGGTTTCCAGAGTTCTGAGCCTTGCTTTGGAGCCTATAAGCAAGTCCGCCGTCCACTACCTTGCCAAGAGGGTATCTGAGATCAGGGTCGCTAAGGAGCCCAGGTATAGGAGGTGTATAGCTGTTGATGAGACCAAGCTACGTGTCAAGAAATCCTACGTATATGTGTGGTCCGCTGTAGACGTTGATTCTAAGGAATTATTGGCTCTGGAGGCGTCTTATGGTAGGAGCAGCCTAAACGCCCTAGCATTCCTCAAGAAAGCATTGAGGATGTGTACAGACAAGCCGTTGGTATTGGTTGATAAAGGCCCATGGTATAGATGGGCATTTGAGAGGCTTGGCCTAGAGTATAGGCATGAGAGATTCGGCATGAGGAACAGGGTCGAAAGATTCTTCAGATACCTAAAGGAGAGAACTGTAGTATTCCACCACAAGATGAGCGCAAGAAACCACATACAGCGAATAACAAACCTAAAACCATTCCTAAGCCTATTCGCACTCTACTATCAGGCCGCGAGGGGGAGGTGAGCAAAAATGCTTATTTGGACACTATCCCTTTCCCATGAATATTACCTCGTTTCTCCACAAGTCCAGCTGTATCGGTATGTTGCCGTGTTCAAGTCTTGGTATGTGCTTTGGTTTAGATTTTCTCCTTCCTTTTACTCCTATCTCTTTCTCTGGTGTGTCAGGCTCTTAGTTAGTCCAGGGTTGGGGATGGCCCGATTATTGGGGCCACTACTCTTTATATGAGGGGCCGGTGGGAGTTCCTATCCGAACAGGTGTGAGGGTGGAGGGGTTACAGTTGGTTGCGAGACCATACTAGGTCAAGGTGGATGGGTGTTGAGTAGGTGCCTGCCACGTGAACTTCGAATAAAGTTGTATGTTGTTGTTGCTCTTCGGAGAGGTGGGCTGACGTATAGAGGGATTATCGGGGAGATCTATCGAAGATACGGAGTCAGGATATCTGAGTCGTCGATAAGCG
>JAVVGN010000126.1:0-4013 GCA_032249095.1 Candidatus Caldarchaeales archaeon
TTATAGGCTCCAAAGCCAAGCTAAGGACCCTAGAGACCTTCCTACAGCTACCATGAAACATGTAGTCCAATACGGCTAGGACCTTAACCTCCCTACTTTTTTATTACGCATAAAACAGCCCGAAACTAGGGCCACAACATCCATAGCATACAAGACACATCAACCGGCCTTTAAATATAACGCCTTATTTGGACACTATCAGCGCAACAATATGCCAATATAACTAGACTTATGGCAATGAGGTGTAGTGCGGGTAAAGAGGCAGATAACACTATATGGGTGACCAACTAAGATATAAAAAAGGCCTCCAAGCATCTTGCGTCGATGAAGCCTGAGAAGAGGGTTTTCAGGGCCTCCCTACTCTCTATATCAACCATCATTACGATGAACACGCTCGGGAGCTATGTCTCCGCGATGGAGGCTGGGATGGCATGCCCAGACTGGCCTCTCTGTCCTTTTCCCGAGACGCTCCCAGTGATACTTGAGTTCGCACATAGAGTCTGGGGCCTCGCCGTGATAGGCTCTGTGGCCTACGTAGCGTTCGTCGCCCGAGGCCTCAGGGGGCTTGCCCTATACAGGCCGGCGCGGCTCATCGCATACTTCAGCCTGCTCCTGCTCTCAATCCAGATCGGGTTGGGCGCGATGGTCATCTTCACTTATCTTATGCCGGAGCTGGTGGCGTTGCACCAACTTATTGCCCAGACGCTTCTCTCGCTCCAGGCCGTGATAGCTGGCTTATCTTGGACAGCATCTATCTTCCGGAGGGAGGAGCCTCCAGCCTTACAGCAGAGCGGGCCCGCTTCAGCATAAAAGGAACAACGATGAAAGAATAGTTTATTCCTCCTGTTCCTCTTTCTCGCCCCTCTTCATCTCTCTCCTCAGCTCGCCGAGGCTTCGCGCGAGCTTAACTACACGCTGGGGGCTGAAGAAGATTATTAGGAGAAACACTAGACCCAGTATGAAGAGTAGCTCGAGAGGCGATATCATGCCGCGCTAGCCAACTTCTCCCTTATCTCCCTGATCAGGGCCTCCCTACTCTTACCCTCGGTCTCGATCCCTAGGGTTCTGGCCACCTCGAGAAGCTTCTGGTCGCTCAACTCGCCGACATCCATTTGTTTACTTGTCTTGGCTTCCTCCGAGCCGCCCTCCTTCGAGGCCTTCTCGAACTCCTTCTTAGCCTGACCAAAGGCCTTGGCTATTTTTGGAAGCCTCTCAGGCCCCCATAGGAAGAGGACGATCACGACTATGGCGATGATGATCCACTCCAATCCCTGTATTGCCATTCCTTTTCACACATCTCTGGGATCCCAGCTATATGAATCTTTTTGCCTTAGCAGGGGCCCGTCTACTCCGAGACCCACCAGCCCCCGCCACCCTTGAAAACTTCTTTCTTGAATATGGCTGGCTCCCTCTTGTATCTCTCGACGCTCTCTCGGAGCGCCTTGAAGACCCTATCCCTGTGGGGGCCAGTGACTGCGACCAGCACGACGGGTTCCCCGGGCCTGAAGGTTCCTTCGAGGTGCCATATCCCGACGAAATCGACGCCATGCGCCTCCTTAACCTCCTTGCAGATCCGCTCTATCTCCGCGTTCGCATTATCCTCGTAGGCCTCTATCACCAGGTAATCGACCTCGCGCCCCGTCTTGCTCTCGGCCCTAGCTATCCCGAGAAATAGGGCTAGGGCGCCGGATCTGCCGGAGCTGTAGGTGGTGTTGAGCTGGGTGAGTATGTCCTCAAGCCTAAGCTCTTCTGACCTGTAGACCCCAGGCCTGGGTAGCTGGGAAGTTTTGGAGACGGACAGAGCTACTTCGCACCCCGCCTCACAGCTAGGACGCTGAGGGCTGCGGCGACCTTTTTGGCCAGGGATCTGAAGGCGTTGGCGGCCTCCGAGTCGCTGTCCGCGATTACGGTGGGCTCCCCGCTATCGCTGAGCTCCCTTATCCTTGGGATCAAGGGGATCTGGGCGAGTAGAGGCACACCCGCCCCCGCCGCCGCGGGGACCGCGCCGTCCCTCCCGAAGATGTATTCCCGCGCTCCGCAGTGGGGGCAGACGTAGTACGACATGTTCTCAACTATTCCGAGGACCTCGACGTTAAGCTTCCTGAACATGTATAGCGATTTCAGCGCGATGTCTAGGGAAGTTTGCTGCGGGGTGGTAACTATTATGGCTCCTGTGACGGGGATTGTCTGGACAAGGGTGAGTGGCGCATCCCCTGTCCCTGGCGGCAGATCCACTACGAGGTAGTCTAGTTCCCCCCAATCAACCTCAAGCAGCATCTGTCTGACAGCGCCCCCAACTAGGGGTCCCCGCCAGATGATCGGCGTGTTGCCGGGCACGAGGAGCCCCATGGACATCATTCTGAGCCCAAGGGGACCGACGGCGGCCTGTATCTTCTCGCCTGGTCGCGCCTCGAAGGTGTATCGCCTTATAAATCTCGTCAGGCTGGAGCCGTAGATGTCGGCATCCAGGATTCCGACACTAGCCCCCGCCTCGGCCAAGGCGGCTGCGAGGTTTGCCGCTATTGTTGTCTTGCCGACACCACCCTTCCCGCTCCCTACTGCTACGATGTTCTTGATACCAGGTATCTCCATTCTCTGCATCGGGGGAGATGAGGCCTGCCTGACCCTCGCCGTCACCTTCATTTTGACCGCCTTAACCCCTGGGATGCTCTCGACCGCCTCCCTGACAGCCCTCTCTATCTGGGCATTATATGGGCACGCCGGCGTGGTGAGCTCGAGTGTGAAGGAGACCTCGCCCCCCCTGACAACTAGGTCCCGAATCATGCCCATGCTGACGACATCCATGCCCAGCTCGGGGTCCCTCACACCTCTCAGAGCCAGCAGGACGTCGTCCTCCGAGGGGCTCATCGCCACCACCTCATCCTATTCCGACCTCTCCAAAAAATAGGTTTCTAACCTACTGAAACACCACGAGCAGGACAGTGTCCAGAGATAGTGTCCGGATAAGACTTTAAATACCCTCAAGGATAGATGTTTTCCAGATTTAGCGGTTTACAACAGCCCCTCGATAGTGTCCAAATAAGCATTTTTGCTCACCTCCCCCTCGCGGCCTGATAGTATAGTGTGAATAGGCTTAGGAATAGCTTGAGGTTCGTGATTCCCTGTACGTGGTTTCTCGCGCTTAGCTTGTGGTGGAATACTACGGTTCTCTCCTTCAGGTATCTGAAGAATCTCTCTACTCTATTCCTCATGCCGAGCCTCTCATGCCTATACTCTAGGCCAAGCCTCTCAAATGCCCACCTATACCATGGGCCTTTATCAACCAATACCAACGGCTTGTTTGTACACATCCTCAATGCTTTCTTCAAGAATGATAGGGCGTTTAGGCAGCTCCTACCATATGAAGCCTCTAGAGCCAGTAATTCCTTTGAATCTACGTCTACTGCAGACCATATGTATACGTAGGATTTCTTGACACGTAGCTTGGTCTCATCAACAGCTATACACCTCCTATACCTAGGCTCCCTAGCGACCCTGATTTTAGATACCTTCTTGGCGAGGTAGTGGACGGCAGACTTGCTTATAGGCTCCAAACCCATGCTAAGGACCCTAGAGACCCTCCTACAGCTACCATGGAACATGTAGTCCAACACTGCTAGGACCTTAACCTCCCTACTTTTTTATTACGCATAAAACAGCTCGAAACTAGGGCCACAACATCCATAACATACAAGACAAATCAACAGGCCTTTAAATATAACGCCTTATTTGGACACTATCCGTATGCTGCGTCTGCGTAGAGCTGTTCAGGCTTCCAATCTAGGTCTCCTACAAGCTCTAGAAGCTTCTTAGAGTCATGCTCGTTCCCAGGCCCTATGATTATGCTTAGGGGCATGGAGTCCCTATCTACGCATACATGTATCTTAGTCCCATACCTATGCTTGAAGCCGTCGTACCCCACTACCTCTCCCCCTCTTAGCCTCGACAGTCGAGCTATCCACAGAGACAATCCCTAATGGAATATCCATCCACCTACAGCCAGTGGTGAGGAC
>JAVVGN010000127.1:0-3995 GCA_032249095.1 Candidatus Caldarchaeales archaeon
CTAGGTGTCTTGCAAAGGTTCTGGGCAGGAAACAAATAAGGCCGAGATTTAGGGACGATGTGGAGAAATATGTCGTCGAAGTTAGGTCACAGACGCTATACGAGCTCCTCAAAAAGCCAGTAGACCTCCACAGACTGAAGAAATATATTGAGCACTGTGAGAGATGCATGGCCGCATTCCTCAGGGGATTCGCAGACTCAGAAGGAAGCGTTAAAAAGAGTGGTTACATATTCATCCTCAACACTGACCTTAGACTACTTACATATATCATGGATCTTCTTAGGAGACTGGGTATAGAGTCAACGGGGCCAATGCTCAAAGCCCGACGAGGAACTATAAAACATGATCGTAGGACTGGAAAGCAATACATAAGCAACGAAGGTTGCTACTATATCTATATTCGAGCCAGCAGTAATATGAGCTTCTACAGATATGTGGGCTTCACGATTACTAGGAAGCAGGCACGGCTAGAAAACCACGTCAACAAGAGAAACACAAGTACACCTACCCTCCCCCAACCATTTCCCAATCCATCCTCATAATAATAACTAAATGTGCTCCGGCCGGGATTTGAACCCGGGTCTCCGGCTCGAAAGGCCGGCATACTTGTCCGGGCTATACTACCGGAGCATCGTTAACGGGCTACCGGCTTTGCCTACGCTACTTCACCTCTATAGGGGTGGTGCGCCATATAACTTTGAATGACGTATTGACGATGAAGTCTCAGAGCACGCGGCTGAGTTTTGTTGCGAGGGCTGAGGCGTCCAGTGGCTTCGTCTTCTGTATGAAGGCTTGGCAGAGGGTTACGCACCCGCCCACAAGCCCGACGCGGAGGCGTGCAGGCATCAAGCCCGGTAAGACAAGCGGGTACGGCTTCCTACGCCCCACCAAGGAGGTGGAGGGCTTGGGAGCTGACGGCGGATGCTGCGGAGGTCCTCAACGCGCAGGTGGTCGTCGTCCAGACACCGCCCAACATGCCGGCGGACAGCCAGTCAATCATGAACGCTGAACAGTTTTCAGGGACGATCTTAGGAGATACTTCCCGCACGGCGACGTCAGGCCGTTTCAAGGCGATCTGGCTAACAGGACATACGAAGCTCTAGAGGGTGCCAGGCACGTCGTAGTTGAGGCTCCCACCGGCCTGGGCAAGACCAGCGCCGTGTGGGCGGCAGTCAAAGCCTACGCTGAGGAGAAAAGGTTGCGGATCCTATGACTCACGAGGACTGCCAGCCAAGTAAGGCATGTGGCTACCGAAACAGGGGCAACACCGGTCTATGGACGGAAGCTACTATGCCTACACGAGGTAATATCCAAAGTGGATCAGAGGAGGTTTAACCAGACTTGTAGGGCTACGAGGCAGTCGGGTAGGTGCCCGTACTATCCCGGCAGGCCGAGGGCTGTTAAGGCTACGACGGTGTCTGAGCTGAAGGACGCAGGTGCGAGGACATCCACGTGCCCATACGAGATACAGCTACTGAACCTCTCCGCCTCCACGGCTCTAGTGGCCACGCATAGGCAGTTGGGCCTGATCGGGTGGCTGCTGGCTAAGTGGAGGTGGAGCAGGGAGAAGACGATACTGGTTCTTGACGAGGGCCAGCACATAGTCCAAGAGGCTCTGACGATGGTCAGGGATACCGTGTCGCTAAAGGCATTGGATAAAGCGCGGTTAGAGGCTCTCAAGTACGGATTCAAAGATATAGCCGGAGAATTAGAAAAGGCGATAGAATACTATAGCGGTCTCCTTCAAACCACCGATGGCGAAATTGAAGTTGAAGACATGTTGCCGGATTACGAGGAGATGACTATTGCCGGCGAAGAGATCCAGGAGAAGAAGCTCCGCGAAAACTATGCCCCAGCGAGCCCTCTGCTCTCGATAGCTGACTTCAAAGCTTACTTGGCCGGGAGCAAGCCGCTCCTGGTCAGGGAGGGACGGAGCATAAGATTGGAGGCGGTAGCTGACCCGCAAGAGGTTTTGCAGCGAACATACAACGGATGGGCGAGAACTGTTACCTTGAGCGCAACGGTCTCCGCTGAGCTACTCGAGGCCATCCTCAGCGAGGAGGTCACGCTCCTCAGAGCAGGATGGCCTTACGGAGACAACCTGAGGGCGAAGATCGTCACAGGTCTGACGACAAAATACGAAAAGAGGGACGAGAAGATGCTCGAGGATATCAGGTGGGTTCTGGGGATTGCTGGCCCACGGAAGGGGTGAGGCTCTCGATTACCTCCTCGGCGAGGAAACAACGCCTGTCGCGAGGAAGGCGATCCGCGCAGCAACCGCACTGCTCCTGACCTCGGAGAGGCCCGTGATCTCGGTGAACGGCAACGCCGCAGCCTTGGTCGGCGAGGAGCTAGTCAGGCTGTCGAGGACGCTGGGCGCACCTCTCGAGGTCAATTTGTTCTACAGATCCGTGGAGAGGGTGAGGAGGATCAGGGACCATCTTCTGTCGCTAGGCGCCAATGAGGTTCTTGCACCTGAGGACGACGTGGCTGAGATTGAGATAACCGCCGAGCTCGCCGACGGCTGGATACCCGAGTCACATACACCGGCAACCTATAGAACTACGTTGGATAAAATTCATTCCCTTATGAAGAGGTTTGGAAGAAGGGCTGAAGAGGTGGAGCCATGTCTTGCAGCTATTTTCTATCCATTCGAGCCCGGTGAGGCTTCATACAAACGCATTCTAAACGCGGCGAAACACTACCTGGCCGCTTACCCCGATATACAGTGGGCTGCGGGGCTCGGACAAAAACATCCTGGTTTTAGGACACAGCTTCTAATGGCTAAGCCATGGTTGTGGGATGAGCTGGCCAGCCAGGTTCCAGACAGTTTAGCCGACTCCACCATCATTTACAGAGGGGTTGAGGAGTGTGTAGAGAGAATAGCGAGATTCGGTAACGCGGGATGCCGCCACATAGTGCTGGAGCCTTACTGGATTGAGAAGGATAGGCTGAGAGACGCTATTGAGATTGCGGGACGTAAAATCAGACCGTACATCGAAAGTTTATGAAGATGGTTTGCTGGGTAGGAGCTATATGTAACGTTGTGGGCTGGGTTTATGATTCTGCGTGTTTGGCGTTGTAAGCTGAAGTCCGGTGCTGGTGAGAAATTCAGGCGATTTGCTGAGGAGACCGCCATGCCCATGCTCCGGCGTCAAGATGGTTGTCTGTACGCTGTTGCGGGCGTGAGTGAGAACGGTGGCGAGGCGTGTGTTGTGACGGTTTGGCGTGACCTTGAGACGTTGAAGGGGTTTGTGGTGGAGAGGTGGTGGGAGCCCTGAATACATCGGCGAGAGGCTCCTCTGCTGGCTGAGCGGCCCTCTGTCAGCAACTACAAGGCTGACGCGTCATTCAACGTGATTTAGTAACGGATATTTGCCGCCTAGGTATTAGTTTTTGTCGTTTGCGGTTAAACGTGTTTATGAGGGGGTCCCCGACGACGGGTTTAGGTTTTAGTTGATAGGGTTTGGCCCCGTGGGTTTGGCAGAGAGGCCGCTGGCGTGGATTTGTGGATGAGGGATATCACTCCGAGCGATGGTTTGAGGAGGTGGTTTGCTCATGACCGGTCAAAGTGGGAGGAGTTTAGGGAGCGTTATTTTAGGGAGCTTGAGCGGAAGCGGCGGCTTGTGGAGGAGCTGTTTGAGCTGGAGAAGAAATACGGAAGTGTTACGCTTCTCTACTCTGCCCGAGACCCAGGCCACAACAACGCAGTAGCCCTAATGGAGTATCTGAGACTTCAGAGTGAGGTTTGACGACTCAGCCGTGAAGCTAGGTAACGCGTGTCCTCGACAACGAGTTGTGTGATCTGTTCCATGGCGTCGGCCACTTCCTTCTCCGGGGGTTTGAAGAACTTTAGCGTCGGTATGAGGTGCGTGTTGAGGAACCTGTGGAGTAGCCGTTCCAGTTTCTCCGCGCCCTTTTCGTTTTTGATGTGTGCCGCGTACGCGTCGATCGCCAGGCGGGCCGCGAAGGCCGTCATGGTGAGTATGCTGTCG
>JAVVGN010000128.1:0-3844 GCA_032249095.1 Candidatus Caldarchaeales archaeon
ATGCACAACATCATCAAGACAGGAGGAGGGGAGGTAATACCAACTTGACAGTACCACAGATTCGTAGGGGGAGATATATATAGACGCGCCCAGACTTTCCACCAGTCCTCAACTGTGAACGTGAACCTACTATGAATGCTGCGTGGCTTCGGCGGAGTAGCCAACGAACGGCCTCCGCAGGACTCGTCACACCTATATATGAAGATCTTTTGAGATCGGCCTCTTCGATCCAGACTTGCCCCTCTTCCTCGCGTGTATCCTCGCCATTTCCGTCTCCCACCGAGTGCCCCTACCGTGGTAAAAAACGTGATGCGGGCCGTTCACGAGGTCGATGCTATTCGCGGTCAGCGGCGAGGCCGGACCTATGCCGAATCATTCAGCTTTGGTTCAGCTAACTATGGAGCCCATAGACGCGGTGAACTGGTAAGTATGAGAGGGGAAAAGGGGGTGGGTTTAGGTTTCGGTTGTAGCGATCGTCTGTCGGCCGGGTGTCTGGGGCCTGGAGCCGGATGATATCTCCCGCACTCCTGCTTTTCGCAGGAGGCCCCGCCCTTCAGGGCGGGGATGATATTTCTAAAACCCTCCTTCTTCGAGAAGGGCCGGCCCCAAGGCCTCCCCCACCCGGCCGCCTTCGATCCACTTCTTGATTTTCCTTGCCCTCTTCCAGATCTTCTTTGCTAGTTTTCTTGCCTTCGGCTTTACCTTTTTGCGGTCTTCGTCTTTGTACGGATCGAGGCGATGAACCTTCAGAGTCAGTTGAACTAACGCCCGATTTAGTGCTCCGTCGTGAACGAACGGCTTCTTCCTTTGCTTTGCTGGTGGGCTTCCTGCTACACCGATTCCTGATTTCACCAGATAACCTGCGACAGAGTCGCAGTTCATCGCCTCCAGCAGTGCCTCACAGTAGTAGGCTTTCGCGATATCATCGTCCTCGATCCCGAATTCCTCGAAGTCCTTATCGAAATCTACCTCAGGATAAATCATTTGGACCTTCCTGACGAACAACTGCGCCTCTAATTTTTGCACCTCCTCCAATAGTCGTTGCACCTCTTCCAACTTGGCCCGTATCATCTCGTGAATTCTCCTCAGCTCCTCGTCTTTTTCGTCTTCATTTGCCCCCTCCGAATTATTGGCATCATATCTCTGTTGCTCTACACTGAAGCTCGTTTCGGCATTCCTCCACTCAACCATTGCCTCCCATGACTTGAGGAACCTCGCGTCAACTTTCGTCCACTTCTTCGGCGGGCTGAACGCCAACAGCACTGCGTCGTACTTGTCGGTCTTGGGGACTTTTATCTTATGCCTCTCCAACTCTTTCCCCATGCGCGTGATCTGGTTCGTTCTTCGCAAAACATATACTTCGATCCCGGCCTCGCACAGCTGAAGGAGTATTGGCGCTCTTTTCTTATTCAGCGCATCGACCAGTACGCTCTTGACATTTCTCTCCTTTAAGAAGTCTAAGAGTTTTTGGGCATCCACTTTCGTAACTGAGTTGTCTGGTAGGTATACGTAGGCGGGCTTCTTCGGATGGAAATCAATGCTTGCACCCTGAAACGGCTTCTGTCCGAACTGTTGTTTGCAGTAATCGACTAATTTGCTGACGTATTTGATCCTTATGACCTCTTTGGTGATCGTTTTCTTCTTTATGGCCTTATTCTTCGTTCCCTTAGTCCTCTTTCTGCCAACCTTTCTCTTAGTCCCTGACTTCTCGGTCCTCTTCTTTGTCTCCTTCGCCTTTTTTACCTCCATCATCCCTCACCCTTCAATTTTTAGAACCTTTGCATTATTCGTTCTGACGTATACCATCTTATTGCTGTTGAGTTGCTCCTCTTGAAAAGTCGGTAGCACTTTTCGTAGATCTCCAGCTCTTCCGGCGGAAGCGCTTTTCTGAGCTCGGCCATCTCGTAGTCTATCGTCTCCTCGATCAGCTGTTCTAAGTCGTAATCCTTCTTCTCTTCTTTCCTTGGTATTTTGTCCTCCGCCTCTATCAGGAACTCCAGTTCTTCGTTTATTCTCTCCTTGTCGTCTTCCTTTCTCTCGGTTTCCGGCTTCTTTTGGCTCACCGTCACTTCTCGGCGGGGTTTGACGCCTGGCAACATCTTTGGTTTGACTGTTATCATTCCTGAAGACTGAGGTTGGTCGACCTTTTTCTTCACTAAGACCCAACCCGTGAGTCTGATGGTCTTCCTCTTGAACGGTTCTGGCTTTTTGTCTTCGCTCATAGCCTCTTCACCCTTCCCCTCTCGGACAGGCGTGGGACTCCTCCTCTGCCCTGCCTCACCGGCCTTAGGCCGGCTCATCGTGCGACTCCCGTCAATTGGGCCGGGAACAGCCCCTCCCTCAACCATTCCCACCCCGTCCCCGGGAGCGGGGATCGAGGCGGACCCGGTCCTCCTTCTCCCCATGTTTTCACCCGTTTTGGGAAGGCCCTCCACCGGCTCGCGCCGGGCCAGGGGGAGGCTAGGGAGATCCCCCAGCCCCACTTCGCGCCCAGCCCGCCCGGAGCCACAGCCCCACAGACGGAGCCACCGGCCCCGCCCACAGGGGCTATGGCCCCAAAAAGGCGGGTTAAACCGGTGGCTTGGAAAAAATGGGGGTTTGGATGGATGGGCCTCCTCTGTCGTCGCCTACCTCGTCCGGCCGTTCCAGAGGAGATACTCAGGGGCCAGGCGCCCACAGAGTACCTTCTCCAAAACAGCCACCTGCTCCCTGCTGTCGCTGAACCTCCTAGTTATCTCCGTTGCAAGGGGCCTCATGTTTCTCGCCCCCACCCATCTCCGGAGAGCGGTCCCGCCCCTGGGGACGCCCTCCGGAGAGCCAGAGGGCGCCGCCAGCTACGGCGGGCATTGCCGCCCCCACGGAAAAAATAGGTGGGGTTGGTCGTTGCCCCGCTATCGACGTATGTCTAGATGAACTGTAGCAGTAGTGGGACGACGATGTATATGAATATCAGCGTCAGAGCTCCGCCTACTATCAGCCTGTATCCTATGAACTCTTGCCGCAGACCGATTGCCACTAGTAGTCCTAGCAGGACCTGCGCTATCCCTAGGACCGTCAGGATTGGCGTCAGGAAGCTGAAGACCTCTGTAACTATTCCCTTGATGGCGTTGCTTATCGTCTCAGCTATTCCTCCGAAGCTGGCTGGTAGCAGTATGTCTGCGTTCCGCCTCCAGAGCAGCAGCGGCAGCACTATCGCCAGGAACAGCAGGGCTGGCAGGAGAGCCAGCATCGTCCGTACCGTCTCAGTCCCTAGGATCTCGGCGGGGATCAATCTTCCTGCCTCACCCCCACCCCACGGGCTTCCCGCCTCCCCACACCTCACAGGGTCTCCCGCGCCCGGGGCGACGCGGGGTCGCCGCTCGGAGCGGAGTCATTGGCGGAAACTACCGGGGGGCATCAGCTCTCCAGCCCCCACCCCCCTCCTCGGGAGGGCCACAAAGCCCCCAAAACCTGAGCAGGCTTAAACACTCGTGGCCCTAGGGAAGAAGAGAAAAAGGGGGTGGGTAGGATCCTCGCAAAGCATCTAGCTCGGCTTCCTGTATTCTAGTGGGTTCCTGATGCTCCTCGGGCATAACTTGCCGTCCTCGATGCACAGCCCATACGTCTTCATCGTGCTGCACGATGGCGGTCTATACCTCGTCCCTCCGCCCCTCTCTCCAGCTATATGCTCCACCTGATACCTAGCAATCCTCTCGTTGTAGTCAGGCCTATTGGCTAGTACCGCAAGTATCTCCTCCTTAGTGTATCCCCTGTTTATCATGAAGGCTGCTAGGCTGAAGAGCTCCTTGTGGCGCTCCTCAGCCTAACAAGCACCCTCACGACATCCATAGCAACTTCCTGTAAT
>JAVVGN010000129.1:0-3828 GCA_032249095.1 Candidatus Caldarchaeales archaeon
CATAGAGGAGCACGAACGAGACCACCCACTCCCGGGCAAGCGTGATGGCTTGCACCATAAGCCCCTTTTTGAGGTAATACTCAACGAGCTCAAGCTGTTTTTTCAGGTTTTCTTGACTGAGTGTGTCGGATTGGGCAAAGGCCAGGGATTCCAGTTCGTTCCAGATCTGCCCGGCGAGGAGGGCAAAGGGCTTCGCCCATCGCTCAAACTCCGTCCGAGCCTCCTCCAGAAGGGGCAAAAGGTCATACGCGATGCGCATGACCTCCCGGGGACGGCTTAGATGCAGGGCTTGCGAGAAGTCCCGGAGTTTCTGCCCCAGCGTTTTGAGTCTGGCTGGCGTGCCCGTGCCCGTGCGCCACAGGGTCTGGTGGGCCGCGATCATTTTGCCAGCGATGAGCCCGGCGTCTCCGCGCTCGAGCAAGGCTTCGGCGCCACTCGTCCAGTCCAGAAGTTCCAAAAGGGGCGTCAAATCGAAAATGGGCGCTCGGTTATTTTCGTCCCGCGCCTCAAAAGCCCCATAGACAACGTGCGCAATCGTCACCTCCTTCTTCCGCCAAAGGTAAGCAGCGACGGCGAAAACAATCATCGGGATGTAGCGGAAGGCATGGGTGATGTCCAGCAAGATCGTGTCGCCTTCACCTACCGCGTTGGCTACATAGTTGAAGATCTCCCACAGTTCTTGTTCAGAGCGGCCTTCGGGGATAGGGACGAACTCGACGGAATCTCCCAAGAGACCTCGTAATTGTTCTTCATAAGTTTGCTTCTCTTTGGGATCCGAAAGCACTTGCTGACATTGTGGGCACCTCTGGCCTATAGGAGGGCGATAGGTCCTTGCCCTTTCCGTCGCGAAAACGATGACCTTCTCCGGCTTAAAGATCCGCGCCAAGGCTTCCGGGAAGAGGTGGGTCGTATGAGATCGCTCTTGCTCTTCCTCTTTCCACACGTAGGTCACTGTCTCGTATCTGGCGGCACCCAGGAACGTAAGGGCTTTCATCGCTTTACCTCCACGATAAGGATTCGTGCTCCTTGACTTACTCTGTCCAGAGGCCGTAGCCAGCCACAGTCTTTGCTCCTATGCCCATTTCCTTGAGAGCCTGCTTAAGCCAATCTCCGGCCTTGTTCGCCAAATCTGCTTCCTGGGAAGCTATGGCGAACAGGAACTCGCTGCCCGGGCCAATGGTGAGGAAGAAGATGGGCACCGGATTGTGGTAGTCCGCCGGTGGCTGCGCGCCCTGATAATACGGAGCGTAATGGGGATTCATCACATCCAGTTCGAGCTTCAGGTTGGCAGGATTCGCAGGGATGGCATCGAAGAAAATGACTTTGCCGGCTTGTCCAGCTACGCCAAATATATCACGTAGGAAGTTCACTTGCTGGTCAAAGGCCTCCATATCAAGCTGCCGAATGGGAGCTTCTGGAGGAAGGGCTGGGTCTGTTTGCAATTCCCGGAGAAGCTGCTGCCGCTTTTCGAGTTCTACCTCCTCAATGCATTTCTCTAATTTTTGTAACGGAGTCTGTTTTTTGCTCTGCTCCCTTTCTGTCAACTCTTTGTAAGAAAGTCCAGGAATCCCTAGCCCTATGGCTATGTTCCAGAGCCCATAGCCTCGGGCCAATCCTTTGAGGGCACTGCCCGGGATGATGGGAAACCCATACACCCGATGCAGGCGAATGCTGGTCTCCAGCACGCTCTCCGCGCCCAGGCCCACAATGACGCGGCTGGCAGCCCGCAGGGTAAACTTTTGCACCGTGTAGCCCTGTGCTCTATAGGCGTCCAACATTCGATCCCACCGGTTTCTATAAGCCGATAGTATCTGAAACAGCTGTGGAATGTTGAAATACTTTGGAACTTTCTCGCGTTTGTCCGATGCTTCTGCTCGTTTGAGTTCTCCATCCTGTTTTTTCCATTCGGTAAAGTGGTCAAGCCATAAACCTGCATTGAGACACATTTGACCCTTGCCTATTACTGCTTGAGCCTGGTCTCCTACTTCCCTTGGCAATGGGAAGCGCCAGTTTCTCCCGTCTGCTGAACCTTGAGATCGTGGGCTTTGGGATCCCTTCTTAGGATAGCGAGGTTCCGGCATGTCAGTCCTCCGTAGGCAGTTCCGCTTCGGCAAAACGCTCAAGCCATGTCAGGAAAGCCAGGGCTTCCATGGTCGCCCGGCGATAGGCGGCGCTGTCGTTCTGAAGCACCCACCGAAGTAGGTCTCCATTACTCGCAGCTGCGCTCGGGTCTACTTGGCTTAGGACCCAGCTCGAAAGATGGCGAAACAGCACGGTATGCTCATCGGCTGGATCATTCTTGCCTTTCGCCTTTAGAAACGCTAACGTCTGCCCAAGACCGTTGGTAAGAACCAGCATCGGGATCTTGCGGGCTAGAGAGCCATAACCTTTCTTCCAATCAAGTTCGCCTTGCGGCGTGCGGAGTTTCTCAAGTCTTTTATTGAGCTCCTCCTTCTGTTTCTGGAAACGCTTTTTCTGATTTTCGTCTCTTGCTTGTTTTATCTGCTCTTCTACCCTGGCCAGGACTTTTTCTAGGCCTTGAATAGCGTGATCCAAAGATTGAACGACGCACTCCCATGCCCGTTGGGCTCGCTTCTGTTCCAGCGTCCTTTGGCGAGACTTCGTGCTCATGGCCGACCTCCCGGTTAGGTTGTACTGGCTCCCTGAGCCTGGGCTTGCGGTTCCACCACTCGCACCTTCACGATCCCCCGTCCCACCGTGGCATCGCCACCGAGCTGGAGGCGCTTGCCGTCGATGGCTTCTTTTATGAACTCCATAATCTTCTCAATTCGGCCGCTTGCTTGTTTCCAATCGTCGGGTAAGTCGTCGTCTTTTACTCGTGGCTTAGTGGCAAAGAGCGTCGCGTAGAGAAGCGTTTCGGAGGGCAGGTGCTCTTCGGTCCAGAGGCCGCCCCGTTCCACGGTCTTTGTGGTGTTATTAATCCGCACCCGGGCAATGATCTCTGTGGAGAGCTGGACAAAATCCCGAAAGGCATTTTCGGGCAGGATGACAAGGCGTTTTTCCAGCGTGTCTCGCCAGTAGGCATATTCGCCCCCTGCGGGCAAAGCGTTGGCTTTGAGCCACTGGGCAATCGCCCTCACCCCACTGTCCGTCTGCGCCGTAAAGGCAAACTCCTCCAGGACCACCTTTCCGTTGGCGATCAGGATGCTCCCGTCCGCGACAAGGGCGGTCCCGTCGTCCTTCGGTCCGATGAGATTCCAGCTCATCGAAAGTCCTGTCATCTCCGCTTCCCGCTTGAAGCGAGCCAGGACATTCGGGCAGGTGACCCAGGCAAAAACCCCTATGAGGGACCGCACGGGAAAGAGCAGAATCCGGGCATCGCCGACGGAAAGGGCGCCGGCATGCTCAGAGGCGCGTTGCGTATCGGCGGGCCCAAAAACGATTTCCACTTTTCTATCCCAGTCGGCATGGGGGTATAGCGGACAATTGTTGTCCTGACACCAATTTTTGTGGTCTGTCGTCACATCCCGCAGGCATCCTTTGAGTCCGGAAGCCTGGATCATGGGATAGCCCGTGGTGCGCTCGCGCTGGATAGGAAGATCCACAATGCCCAGGCTTGTGCCGCTTCCCGCATGGAGCGGGGTCTCCGTGTAGAGGAAAAGCAATGCTGCCTTGTCAAACATAGCAACCTCCTTGTTTATGCATAGTTGCATAGTTCCACTCACCGATGACACAGATGCCAAACCCGATTTGTCCGTAGTCTCCCTCTCCTGAAGGGGTTTCCGTGAACGGCTTCCCGGCCCAGGAAGCGTTGCCCTCGCGCTCGAAGAAATACACGCTGCCGGCCGGCACGAAGCGACGCATGGG
>JAVVGN010000130.1:0-3696 GCA_032249095.1 Candidatus Caldarchaeales archaeon
GCCCCACATATAAGGAGTAGTGGCCCCAACACACGGCAACGTACCAATACAGCTAAACCTATGGGCAACGAAGTAATATTCAAGGGAAAAGGACAAACGACACTATACGGATAACCAAGATAAGAGACATAAGCTAATATAGATGTGGCAAAGTCTTCTTAGATAGGACTCACCATCCCAGCAGTAGTGAAGAGCTATAAGGAAAAGGAAATAATTTGAGATTAGGAGTACGAAATTTCATTTTCTTAACCAAGAATCCATTACTCTTTATGTCGCTCAGTACGAGAGCGGTATAACGATTTATGAGGCCTGCTGGAACGTCCTCTATCAGTCCATAGAGGCATATGGGCGAGGCGGACGACCCGGGCGTAGAAGTACTTCATCTCGTTTATCGAGTCTACGAATGTCGTGACCTCCCTCCCGTTCTGGGTCATGTATCTGAGGAAGCCTCCCGACGGTTCTTCCCTAGTCTCGACGTAGAGGAAGACTGGTAGGGCGTTGGCGTCGTAGTAGTCGAAGACGGGGGTGATAACGCCGAGTATCTGGGAGCCGCTGTCCTTGAAGGACCAGATCGGCGGAGTCGCTCCATCCTCGGAGAGGATCAGCATCGTCCTGATGAGGACGTTCATGCTCCTCGCCTTCGTCATTATGGGCATGGTTTCCGGAGCCACACTCCTCGACTTGAGGGCCTTTAGGAGGAACTCTGGCGGATCCTCTATATCCATTATGGCTCCGTATACGTATCTCGGGTCCTCGCCTGAGTTGCTGAAGAAGGCCTCCTCCTGGCCAATGCTGCGATATGCGAGGAAGGCCTTGGGCTCCTCTCCAGCCTCCACCTTAGTGTAGCAGAAGAGTGGAAGGTTTCCCCGCCAGTAGGGGATCAGGAAGAGGCTTCCGAGTATTCGCTCGCCGTTGAGGGTGAAGCTCCAGAAGAGGCCGTCCGGCTCGGGCCTGTTGAGGACTAGCCTCGCGAGGTTCTTCAGGTCCAGCACCGCTACGGGGACCGGTGGCCTGATCTTCTTGGAGCCGATCGCCATCGTCAATATCCATCCACCAGCCTCACTATTTAAGCGGTTTTCTTCCAAGGATGAGCTATCTGCGGCCGCCCACCAGATATAAAGGAAAGCCTCCACCGGAAATAGAGCTATGAGGATATTTTCCGGAGAGCAGCGGTGGAATATCTGTATAAATCCCGACAATACCGTAGATCCGGGTGCCCGGTGATTGGCGGCGACCACTCGTCGCGTTAAGCGGGCTGTCCTGATCGGCAGGTTCCAGCCCTTCCATATCGGTCACCTCTCGGCGGTGAGGGAGATTCTCTCCGAGTTTGACGAGGCCGTGCTAGCTATTGGGAGCAGCCAGTTCAGCCACACGGCAGACAACCCGTTCACGGCGGGCGAGAGGATCGAGATGATCAGGCTCGCCCTTGCCGAGGCGGGTGTAGACCTCTCGAAGGTCATAACCGTTACCGTCCCAGACATCGGCGAGCACGCCCTCTGGGTCTCGAGGCTGGTCTCGATGTGCCCCCGCTTCGAGGCGGCATTTACGAACAACCCCTTCGTTAAGCTGCTTCTCGAGGAGCAGGGAATAAAGACGCGCGAGGCCACGCTATTCATGAGGGATGCTGTGAGCGCAACCCACATACGGAAGCTGATGGCTGAGGGAGGCGACTGGGCCAGCCTTCTCCCACCAAGCGTCGCCAAGTTCATCGAGGAGATCAGCGGCGTGGAGAGGGTTAGGGTCGCGAGAAGCAGCGGGACAAGCGCCCTAGTGAGGTGAAGGAGCTGGGCCGGGTAATATTCGTGAGGCTCGAGGGCCTGGAGCAGCTTGCCGAGCTAATCGCTTTCGAGCTCTCAGAGTACCTTGTCCAGTACGGAGGCTTCGCCCTGCCGCGGGCGGATGGCGTCGCGGTCGACCTATCTCTCTCGCCCTTCGAGCCTAGCCTGGACTCGCTGGCCCACGTGGTTAGGGGGGTTTTGGACAGGTCCGGGCTTGAGGGCGACTACGTGACGGAGCTTGGAGGCGACGAGATCCACGTGAAGGCCGTCCCGAGCGAGAGGTTGAGGAGAGTCTTGGAGAAGCATAAGGCCCGCGCCAAAGTGGAGGTCTGCCCCCACTGCGGCTTCACAAGCCCTTACCCCGAGATCATGAGGGAGCACATTAAGATTCATTACCTTCTTTAGCGAGGACTCCATAGGTGTCCGCTGCAGCTTGGTAGAGGAGATTGAGTGCGACGTAGTGGTGGTTGGCGGCGGGCTGGCCGGGCTGAGGGCGTCGATCGAGGCGGCAAAAGCCGGTAAAGGCAGGCTCAGGGTCGCGCTCGTATCCAAGACCCATCCCATGAGGAGCCACAGCGTCTCGGCGGAGGGAGGAACAGCCGCGGTCCTCTACCCGGATGAGGGTGACTCAATCGAGTCCCACGTATGGGACACCGTGAAGGGCAGCGATTTCCTCGCCGACCAGCCGGTGGTTGAGAGGTTTGCGCAGATGGCGCCGCAGGAGATAATCCAGCTCGAGCACTGGGGGATGCCCTGGGCGAGGAGGAGCGACGGAAGGATAGCGCAGAGGCTCTTCGGCGGTCAGAGCTATCCCCGCGCATGCTACGCCGAGGATAGGGTGGGGTTCTTCGAGATGAGCACCCTCTACGACACCTCACTCCGCTTCGACGAGATCACAATATACGACGAGTGGTTCATGACCTCGATCCTCAGGAGGGACGGCAGGTTCGCGGGCATAGTGGCACTGAGCCTCAAGACGGGAGAGCTGGGCGTCTTCCGCGCCAAGGCAGGCGTCCTAGCAACGGGCGGTGCGGGGAGGATCTACAGCTTCGCAAGCTTCGGCCACAGCTCAACCCCCGACGGCCACGCCGCCGCCCTCAGGGCCGGTCTACCACTCATGGACATGGAGTTCGTCCAGTTCCACCCGACAGGCCTCGTGCCCAGCGGCATACTGATCACGGAGGCGTCGAGGGGCGAGGGAGGCATACTCAGGAACGCCCGCAACGAGAGGTTCATGGAGCGCTACGCCCCCAAGGCAAAGGACCTAGCTCCCCGCGACATAGTCTCGCGCGCCATGGTCACGGAGATCAGGGAGGGGAGGGGCCTGAAGACCGAGGAGGGGGAGGACTACCTCCTCCTAGACCTCACAGTCATCGAGCCGGAGGTCGTGAAGAAGCGGCTGACGAGCATCAGGGAGATCTGCCTCAAGAACGCGGGGATCGACCCGATAGAGGAGCCTATCCCGGTACGTCCCGTGGCCCATTACTTCATGGGGGGCGTCGCTACCGACATAGACGGCGCGACAGAGCTAGCAGGTCTCTGGGCCGCGGGTGAGGTGGCGTGTAACGGGCTCAACGGCGCCAACAGGCTTGGATCGAACTCGACGACCGAGTGCCTCGTCTGGGGCAGGATAACGGGCGGCCTAGCAGCTAGGTTCGCCACGTCGCACGGCGCGGCGGAGCCGCCGAGGGAGGAGGTCGAGAGGGAGGAGAAGAGGATATTCGACAAGCTCCTCGGCCCCGTTCCAAGGATAAACCCCTACGACATCAAGCACGAACTCCAGAAAATCATGGAGGAGAGCTTCCACGTCTTCAGGGAGCAGCGGGGCATGGAGGAGGGCCTCAAGAGGATCAGGAGGATGAAGGAGGGGCTGGAGCTCGGCGTAGCTGATAAGAGCAGGCACTACAACACTAACCTC
>JAVVGN010000131.1:0-3651 GCA_032249095.1 Candidatus Caldarchaeales archaeon
CGCCGAAACCTTAGCGAGGCAATGAACTGACCTGCCCAGCGCACGCCGCTCCGCCAGCCCCGTCGGGTTGCCCGCCGCCCGACGGGTTTTTGCTATTGATTGCCCGCCCGCCGAATAATTAGGTGGCGGACGCAGCAAAAACCAAGAAGGAGGTGCTTGGAGATGTTTGAACTCGAAAGCAAAATCCAAAACTACCCCGTGAAAGTCGCTTTCAGCCTGAGGGACGCTGCTATTGTCCTACCTTGCCGATGCGAAATCGTTTTTGACCCTGCTCGTGACCCCGAGAACCCGTGGGCGATTTACTACGCCCACACTTGTCCGCATTACAGTGCGGCGGAAGGTCGGTGGCGGGCGGTTAGAGACCCTGAGGAAGCCCTGCAACTTTTGCTCCCGCTGTTGCCCGCCATACTTGAGCCTGCAAAGCGCCGCCGCTAAGTGCTTGCCCTCGCCCGCCCCGCCCCGTCGGGCGGCGGGCGACCCGACGGGGTTTTTGTTTCCCGCCGAATAATTAGTTGGTGGACGCAACAAAAACTTCAGCGGAGGTGATTAGCATGACGCAATGGCAGCAAATCGCTCAACAAGAAAGCGTGATTTTCAAGCCTGTGTCACTTCCGAAGGTGCGGTTCACTGAGATTGTCGCTGAGCCTGTCAGGGCATTTGCGCTCCTTGTGTTCGGAGGCAAAACTTTGTGGTTTCGGCCCGACAGCAACACGCTGATTGAAGTGTCCTACCGAGCGCCTTACTACAAGATTGTTAGCCACAAAGAGGGCGCTCCGCACCTTGAGATTTCATTTACACCTGAGGCGGAAAAAGTCATTGAGCTTCTGAGGAAGTATGTCGCTTACTTGGCAGAGTAGCCAATGAGGGCGGCGGGTGACGAGTCCGCCGCCCACTCTAAAGGAAGGTGAAAGTCCATGAAATGGTGGGTTAAATCCTGTAGCTACGGTAAGTGGCTTCAAGCGCGACCTGCCAATGAGTGGTGGGGAAAATCTGCCGATGAAGTTGAAGTTTCTGAAGAAGAGTTCCAGCGATTGAAGTGGTCGCAGGGCAAAAAATTGCGTGACTGGTATATTGGCTCACAGCTGACCAGGATTATCAATGAGCATGACTGCTCCTGATGCTAATCTGCTACCCCGCCCGCACGGGCGGGGTAGCGCTGCTCACCTTCGGGGTGATGGCAATGAAGCCGCAAAAAACTATGCAATATTGTGCCGAAGTTTTGAAAGAAATGGGCTTTGAGATTGAGCTGCGGGGTAACTTTCTGTATTACAAAGACGAGCCCTTACTCTATTGGGTGCAAAAGGCTTATCCCATAGACGAAGTGGAGTGCTATAGGGCTTTCGTCGTGGTTTCGCAGATTTGGGAGGACGGGGAGCGTGAAATCCCAGAGGAAGTTGAAAATGCGGAAGATATTCTCGTCACATATTGCATTGCTGCGATTATTCACAAGGAAGTTTTTCGGGGCATTTCCAGCGCTTATTTTGAAGACAGCGAGAAGTTTTGCTTTTGCCTACCCTACCCGAGCAGGCTGACAATTGAAATTCCGTTTTACAAGTCCGAAGAAGATGGCTATTACATAATCATAAGTTGGGATGGAGAGAAAGGCGTGGAAAAGGTCAAGCCGATAGATTTTGATGCCCTGCGAAAGGTCGTCGCACTGGAGCTGCTCTGAAGTGGGGGACGGTAAAATATAAGCGGGTTAAATCTATCGCCCCGCCCCGAACGGGGCGAACTGTTTCGGAGGGTTTAGGCAATGACCCCAGTCCCAGAAGGAAAATCTTTGTTAAGGGGTAATAGCCATGCAGCCCAACGAGGTTTTATTGAAGTGTGCTGAAGTGCTAAGAAGGTTGGGATTTAATAAGGTTTCGGTGGAAGGCGTTGTCTTGTATTACGAGGACAAGCCTTTGGTTCAGTGGATACAAAGAATAGACGAAGACGAAGTTGAAAATTATGGCGCTTTTGTTATTGCTTCTCCCTATGAGGACATTGGGATTGAGGAAAGCGAGGGGCACGAAGTTCCTGAGGATGCTGAAGGCGTAGAAGACATCATCATTACTGAATGTATTATTTCAATCCTTGATAGCGAAGTCATCCAAAATATTCCCTCAATCTACCATTACGACGGCGAGAAGGTTCGCATCGGCTTTCCTTACCCAAGCAGGATAGAAATAGAAGTCCCGTAGAATACAAAATTGCAGTCACTTACTACAGGGGAAGGGAAGAAGGATATGAAACTATACTTGAGACCAAGCCGACAGATTTTGAAACCCTAAAGAAGGTCATTGTGCTGGCACTGTTCTGAATTTATACGAATAAATTCTCGCTCAGCGGGAGACAGTAAGCGAAGGAGGTGGCTTCCGCCCTGCTCGCACTATTGTCCGATTGCGTCGCAATTTTGAATAGGTTGGAAATGGGAGAATTCTCGGTGCGCCAAATCATGTGGAAAGCGTCTATTTATTTCAATGGGACTGAGATTGCGTGGGCGGACACCATGACCCGCCAATATTATTCTCCCGCCTTCAAAATCCCCATAACAATCCCCGACCCGCCCGACACAACCGCCAAAAATAATATCCTCAATTCCTTGCTTTCTTGTGCCATAGCCATCAAAGTTTTCGGTGACGAATGGCGGGAGGTGCATTTCATTTTGGTATCGAATGCGGTGCGGGAATGGGCAATCGCCCCGAAGAACCCCGCCGAAGACCCCTTCGTTATTTCCCTTCAACCGCTCGTCCTCTGGAACGGCAGCGAACCCTCTCATGTCAAACTCATAATCTACCCTTACCCGAACGAAGAACCGAAAATTGTTAAATTTACACCGAGCGAATTGCCTGACATTGCGGAAATCAGACGGATTATCGCTTTGACGAGACTGTGAGGTGAATAGAATGTCGCCCGAAAAGGTGGCAAGAGAATGCGCCAAAAAGTTAAAAGAAATTTTTGACGGGATAGAGGTTGAAGGTTCAAACATTTACTATAAAGGGCAGTTATTAGTCAGCCGTGGCTGGATTTTCGGCGGGGAAAATATCCCGCCTGAGGCTGCTTTCTTCGTTGAGTCTATCAACGACGGGAAAATAATCGTAAGCTTAGACGGAGAATTCCTTGAGGACGCAGATGCCCACCTTTTAACCCACGCTATTGTTACAATTGTCGCTTGGGAGACGATTGGCAAGGCGGGTAACGCCACCATATACTCGGACAGCAAGCAAGTCAGCGTTGAAATAGGCGACCCCAAGCACAGCTGGGTAGCCTTAAAATTTCCCTACATTTGCCCGTAGGGTTGAAGTTCGTCTTTACAGAGAAGGGGGGTTTAAAGTTGAGACCGTTGGCGAATTTGCACTCACTGAGATTGAGACGCTCCGAAAAATCGTGGCGCTCTACTTGCTTTGAGAGGCTCTTTTGGGTAATTGTTTATCCGATTGCCTTCGTGTTGGGCTTCTTGTTGGGCGCTGTTATCGTAGCTCTCTCCCTTCTCGCCGCTTTTGTGGACAGTTTCCTACCCGAATTCTTTGTCGCTGCGAAGCAAGAAATCCACTCGTTTTTTAATCGCAAGGAACTCAGTGTGTTTAATGATTATGTCCGCAAGTTGAACGAATTTGGTGTCGGGAAGTTTGAATTGAAGCGGTTTGGTCGGACGGTCACGATTTTGCT
>JAVVGN010000132.1:0-3539 GCA_032249095.1 Candidatus Caldarchaeales archaeon
CATTGATAGCTTCCTAACCCTTGGTCTCCTCCCTTTCCTAGGATTGTTCCTCCAAGCTTTTGCATTAGCTAGGGCATCCCTGTAGCAGTCAATGGCAGTCCTGGATGGGAGTCCAAACCGCTCTCTCAGCTCTCTATATAGAGCGTTGTGAACCCTCCCAATGCTCCTCAAACCAAGGCTCAGGTTCCTGTTTATAGCATAGTTAAGGGCTACATTATATCTCCTGAGGAGCTCTATGGCCCCAGGCTCGGGACTAACCCTCACACCAATCGAGAGGGTTAGAAACCCCTCATCACCTGTCGTCATAGAGCTTCTCCAAAAAGATCAGAATATAAAAACTTAGAAATTTTTCTCTCATTCCTGCCCTGGAGGACGAGGCTTTCAGTTATAATACTGTACTGGCGGGAGAGTCGGAAAAGCTTAAACACGCCGTATAGCATTAGTTCCGGGCGTAGATGCGAATTATGGGTAGCGCCATAGATCATCTGGCTACAGCTGAGCAACATTTTGATGCGGCTTTAAGCTTCTTGAGAGTGGAGACCCCTACGATGTTTGCAAGAAGGTTTGAGCTGGTATTAAACACTCTATAATAGCCTTAGCCATGGCTGTTCTAAAGGAGGTTGCACCTTCAAAGGGAGTTTCAGAGGGATCGTTAGTTAAAGAGAAGTTCACGAAACCTGGTCTTAGTGAGGGGGAGGCGAGCAAGCCAGCCTTATATTTTATAGATGTTAGGAAGAGTCTCCACGGGGATTCTTCTACGGATTAACATATGAGGAGGATCACGGATCACTAATGGAGAGGGCTAGAAATATATAGACCTTGTCGACAAGATCTTGAAGAACCTTTAATACCAGCACAGCAACAAACCCTAAGCTTATATAGGCAAGCTATGGAACGAGCTCGTGGAGAGTGGATAGAGGTTGAGCATTGGAAATGCTTTCAGCGAGTGACGCTCATCCCTTCTTTTCATATTACTTTAGTGTAGAGTTTGTAGACCGCCTGCTTTACTTCGTCTAGGAGCTTCAGAGCCTTGGTCCAGAAAATGATGAATGTACCGTTTGTCCCCAGATGCAGTAAATAAATATGAATTACTAAAAATAAGCATCTAGGGGCCTCCATCTCGCCCACAGGACTCTGGGGATCCTGTGGGTTCATGGGCGGTTGTCGAGCCCAACGAAACGGGGCTCCCATCTAAGCCTCTGCGTCGTCGCATTGCGGATCATCCGAGAAGCTATAGCGAGAGTAGAGGCGTTTAAACACTATTTCACAACACTAAATACTTACAAATAGCCATAGATATCCGAAGACGCCGACAAATCTGTAAAAGCCTATATAGCAATATATATTCGTGCACACGGTTTGGTGCATCCTTAGCTATACCTTGTTAATTGCTACGGGCTTAAACCGCTACATTAAATGGTTTATTAGCAGCTTACTTTACCTATATTATGGGGTTGACTATGAGTGCTGTCTACAGTTTTCGTATACCTAGGAGGCTTAAAGAAGAGATGGATAAACTTAGAGACGTGGTTGATTGGAGGAGAGAGATAGTGGCGTTTATAGAGGAGAGGGTTAAGATGTATAAGAGGCAGAAGGCACTTAGAGAAGTTATTGAGATCCTCAAGGGGCTTCCAGAGACGCCGAGCGGCACTGCAGCTAGGCTTGTGAGGGAGGATCGTGATAGTTATTGACGCATCTGCCCTCGCCAAGTTTATTTTAAGAGAGGAGAATTGGGGAAAAGTTTACGAAATATTGTCTACGGAGGTTATCTCAGTAGATCATGTGGTTAAAGAGGTTGCTAACACCATATGGAGGCATTACTCTGTATACAAGACATGTTCACTTGATGTAGCAATTAAAAGATTTCAATTACTTAAAAAGATCATTGATGAAGAGCTGGTGAGGCTAGAAAACGAGTTAAAATATCTAGATAAAGCATTTGAAATAGCCACTCAAAACAACATATCAGTATACGATGCACTATATATAGCACAGGCGATCACACATAACATACCTCTAGCAACAAGCGACAAGAGACAAGCAGATATAGCTGAGAAAATCAAAGTACAAGTAGTCTACATACCCTAACCCGTGAGAGCATAACATTGATAAAGCGCACACACTTGATCTTCTATTTGTATAACTGCTAGAGCCAGCCCTCCTCTCTATCTATCTGTAGCTGTCTCAGCTCCTCCGGTATTTCTAATCCTCAGGGTTACTACAACAGTTTTCTCACCCTCCCTAGCTGCGAAGTAGCTATCACCGCTCCTAAGGCACCTAGTCTCCTTCACGCCGAGGACCGCTACCTTCCAATCACTAACAGCTACGGCCTGCCCAATGACTCCGGAGACATACTTCGTCTTTGCAGCCTTCTCAACAGCTTTGCTAACACCGTAAACAGTTGCGTTGATTGAGGTCGCTATCTACAATCGTGCTTTGTACGAATCTCGTTATCTCTCTAGACATCACCTTTATCATCAGCCTCCACGAGATTCTCCTTTAGATGCTAGAAGACCGTGTCTAACGGTGCATCTCGCAGTAGCTCTTCTATGAAACACTAGTCTTCCTAAGGGAAATCCTCGTTAACGTATTTGATGAGGGGCTGGGAAATGCTTAAAAACATCGTATAGTATTGACTCTTGGCAGAGGTGTGAATTGTGAGCAACGCCTTAGATCATTTGGCTATGGCTAGACATTATCTCGCTGAGGCTTACAAGCTTCTTGAGCGTGGAGACTCTTTCGATGCCGCTGAGAAGATCTGGGCAGCTGTCAAACACTCTACAACAGCTCTAACCGTCGCCGTCCTAAATGAGGCTGCACCTCCGAAGGGGGTTTCGTGGAGGTCGTTTGTTAAAGAGGCGTTTATGAAGGCCGGTCTTAGTGAGAAAGAGGCGTCTGAGTGGGCCTCCTACTTCATAGATGTTAGGAAAAGTCTTCATGGAGACTGCTTCTACGGGCTAATATACGAGGAAGAAGAACACAGACCATTAATGGAGAGAGCCAGAGAATACGTAGACCTCATCGACAAGATCTTGAAGAAACTCAAACACCAACACAACAAACCCTAGACTTACATGGACAAGCTAAGAAACCTATAATGCTTTAGAGTAGAGCTCGAGAACACCTGCTCTGCTTCGTCTAGAAGCCTTAGAGTCTAACCAGGCACCACACATACTAGGCGTGTATTCGCCATTTCTTAGACCAAGGGTTTCCCCGAGGCAAGTTAGCCCCAGGGTTCCCGGGCTTTGTTCGGATTTTCATCTCATCATAGCCCGGGCTATCAGGGCTTCACGTAGCCCTTAACCCCTAACTACTTAGTATAACTCATTAAAGCATTTAATCTCCGGTCATTTTGATGATAAGTGATACCTCTATATGATTCAGCCTGTTCCCAGGATTTTGAGGGCTGTTCTTAGCACGTCTCTGTCTCTGAGTTCTGCTGGCTCTCTATTGTGTCTCCTCCTCATGCCTCTCTCCACAAGGTCTTGGAATCTCCATATAGCCTCCCAGGGGCTTAGGATGCTGAGGCTTCTGAGAAG
>JAVVGN010000133.1:0-3512 GCA_032249095.1 Candidatus Caldarchaeales archaeon
GGATATCGGGTCATCCTCCAACCCCGCACTCACTAAGAGCCGGACACACAAGAGAGAAAGAGATAGGAATAAGGAAGGAGAGACCTAAACTAAAACACGTAAAACATCCCAATACAGTCAGACTTCTGGGGAAACGAAGCAATATTCAGGGGAAAAGGACAAACAACACTATACGGATACCCAAAATACAAGACATGAGTTATAATATAGATGTTTTTAAAACAATGATAATCACCGAATTATATTTCAGGGAGTAGCCTCATAGACCTTCAGGTCCTCGTATATGGGCCCCTGCGGCGTGAGGGTGCTCTTCTTCAGCTTCATAGCGTTCACGACGACCTCCCCGACGTAGTAGCTGGCCAAGTTCCTGAGGGTTGCCAGCGCGCTAGTCTTATTCGTCACGCTCTTCACCCTCAGGATAGTTATGTGGGGCTTGAACTCCTTATCCGGCTGAAACCCAAGCCTAGAGAGCCTCGACGCCACCTCCCTCTGGAGCCCTGAGAGGGTTGAGTCGGCATCCTCGACTCCCAGCCAGACTATGTTGATCCTCGAGCCGCCCGGGAAGTATCCCACGCCTCTAATGACGAGCCGCATAGGCCTAACCCGGACCTCCGACAAACTCGTCTTCACGGCCTCCAGCAGGGCCGGGTCAACCTCGCCTAGAAATTGGAGGGTTATGTGGAGGCTCTCAGGCTCGACCGCCTTACCGACCAGCCCCGCCTCAGAGATCTCTCTCTGGAGGGCCCTCACGCTCCTCACTATCTCGGGGGAGAAGACATCGAGGGCGACGAAGCTCCGAATAGGGCTACCAGACATGCCCCACAATCCATGCCTCCGCCCTTGCTTTAATGTTGTGCCTCCGCTCCAGCAAGCCTCCTCTCCCTCAGACCGACCAAGGACTCAGCAGTGGTCTGCGACAGCCGCTCCAACATCCCCGCCTCGTTCTGAAGAGTTATCACGGGGACAGGAGCGGCCGCGAAGTAGTCTCTGTAGACCCGCCTAACAAGGTTCTGGAACCCAGTATCAAGCTCGAGTCTCCTCTCCCCACCCCTCTTCCCCCTAACCCTCCTGAGCCGCTCCTCCTCAGACACGTCAACGAAGACATAGGCGTCGGGGCTGAGGAGCCCGTCCCTCCCCAGAGACTCGACCAGCGACACAGCCTCCAGTACCCGCGACGCGGCCTCCACGCCCAATCTATACTCGAGAAGTGCAAGCCCGTAGACGAGTGAGCAGAGATAGTACCTGTCGATGAATAGAAAGTGTGGGTTGGTCAGCCTGATCTTCCGAAGCATCGGCCGCGTCTCGTCGACGGTGTTTGCGAGGAATAGTAGGAGGCGCGAGAGGGGAGGGGTGGAGGGCCTGTTGCCGTAGAGGCGCGCGAGCCGTCCCGAGGGCAGGGCGCCGGGGGTCTTGTGGGACGCTACGCGGAACCCCCTCTCCTCGAGGATTCTGGCCACAAGCCTGAGCAGTGTAGTCTTTCCGGAGCCGTCAGTCCCCTCCCAAACAACCACAAAAGCCTCCCCAATCAAAGGCCGACCCACAATAAGCCCTCCAACACTATTTGTGTCTCGCGCCGTCCCTCCACGATAGGGCGTCTCACTCACGTCCTATTATCATCGGTAGCCCGAATAACGTGATGTACCTTTAAGCTTCTCTAACTCGCTTAAAACCGGAGGCGGATGCAATAACACACAAACCATGACACTCCGTTAGGCCATAAATAGAGTTCCCTCGCTCGGACACTACAGCCGGGAATAATGGCTGAGGGTGTAATTATTGGGTCAAGGCTTCGGAGCTGGCTCCAAAACCCGTATAGGGTTCTATCCAATATAGGGCTTGCGAGGGGCCACGTCTTTCTTGACGTGGGATGCGGCAGGGGATTCCTCACGACTCCGGCCGCCAGTCAGGTTATAGTAATATGTGTGCCTCATTTCGTACGTGCTTGACAGCTGACTAAGTTATATCATAACCAAAATTACGCATTAAAACGTAAGAGACTGAAAAGGAAAAGAGTGGAGGGGAGGGCTCGGCTAGTCCACCCGTGCGTCATCTGGGAAACCCTAAAGGAGGCCGGACGTTAAACTGTCCATCACAGCACCCGACACCGGGGTGCCGTTAATCTTTCCATCATACCGGCCTCTCAGGTTTTATCCCTGCGCCGGTATGGCCAGCCTCCCAAGGGCTTCCTGCCTACATATCCTCCAGACTCTTGAGAGGGTTTCCTTCTCCTTTTTCGCGGTAAGGTGTTGTGTTCTGATGTTGTTTGTTGAAGCCGTCAGCCTCTGCAAAGCACGCCTCAAGTGCCCGCTATAGACCTTCCTTCTACCAAGAATCGGTTTAAACAGCCCTAATAGGTTACTCGTCTTCCTGAAACCCTTAGATGGATCTAAGTATGTAATCAGCTCGGCCAGAGCCTCCTGAGCCTTAATATTCCCACGAACACCCAGCCCATCAACTAGCCTATTGTAGGCCTGATATCTTTTACCGGCCTCCTCAGCAATCATCCCAGCCATCTCCCCCATCTGTTTTTCGATAGAGGAGATGACTGGTTTTAGTGTAATCCTCTCACTCTCCGACAAAGATTTAGCCTTATTGACGAGTTGTTGATGAGTCTTCGATAGAGACCTGTAGGCCAATATCATCCTACGCATAACTAGGAAGTCCTAAGTAACCCTCCTGAACCACCCCTCCTCAATACTCATCAACGCCTTTATGTCTCCCTTAGGCATAGAACACGGAAACATCCTCATACAGTTGGACTTGTGGGGAAACGAGCTAATCTTCAGGGGAAAAGGACAGACAACAATATACGGATACCCAAGGCCAGACCAACTAACAGGCAACTTAATCTCTACAATCCATTTTTAAAGCCCTCATGTGATTAAAGGTGCTGTATATCTTTCCGTCCCACTAGTATGATTCCCGACATCATTCCAGCTTTTGCATATGTTTTATGAATTTTTATGGCTGTCGACGCCCCTAAGACTGAGTGGCGGGTCATGCAAGTGAGGGTGAGGGTCTGGGCCGCGGTATATCCGACGGAGGACCCTGAGAAGGTTGTGAGGGCGGTCAGAAAGATATTCCCCGCGGTCGAGTTGAGGGTTTCGGAGAGGGGAGGGATGGTTTTTGTGGAGGGCGAGTCGCAGGAGCTCGCAGCCCTCAGCTATCTTAAAGAGAACTGGAGGCGGAGGCGGGTCAGGTCGGCCGTCTCGAGGCTTCTGAGGTCCTCGGTCGAGGGCAGGGTACTCAAGGCTAGACTAAGCAAGCAGGGCGCCTACGTGGGTGTTGCCTCGGTCCTAGACGAGGATGAGAAGCCGGCGATCGGAGAGATAAACCTAGAGGTCGAGACGGATGATGTCGAGAGGCTTATCAAGTGGATGACCTCGTAGGATAGGGGGCTGAAAAGTGTTCATGGGCTATCCTCCAAACCCCCTCTTCCTTCTTCAGCACGGCTGTGCATCTGGCGCTCCTGACCCAGCGGCTACCCTCAAACCTGTACTGATAGACAAGAA
>JAVVGN010000134.1:0-3507 GCA_032249095.1 Candidatus Caldarchaeales archaeon
CGTGCCTGCAAGAAGCTGTCGGCTTTAGCCGACAGTGGCTCACTTGGTTAGTGGGGCGGTGGGCTGGTCGGGGGCGACCCGACATCATCGTCACCCAGCCCCCCGCCGAGGTCGGCGGCAGGGAACCCAACCGCCGAAGGTAGGCGGGCGCTCCCCTTCGGGAGCGGAAGCCCCGCACGGGGGCAAGCCGTCGGCTCCAGCCGACGGTAGGTGACTAAAATCGGTCACCCCGCTCCCTTTCCCGTTGAACTCCCCTACCGCCTCATTCAACTTTACACCTTTGAAGGCGAAGTTGTCTTAGACCCGTTCATCGGGAGTGGGACGACCGCCATTGCCGCCTTAAAAACGGGTCGGGTTTTCGTCGGCTACGACATCAACCCCGACTATGTGGCATTGGCTAAGCAGAGACTTCTTAAAATTGGAGCTGGCGGGGGTGCAAATGGTATTTAGTCGGGGCAGGAGATGATTAACAGCATGGGTTCCGATCGGTACCTCCTTAAACGATTTGATTTGTTAGGACTTCTTTTTTGGGGGAGAAGGGAGGAACCGCCTGCCAGCCAACCTGCTGTGGAGCAACCCTCCGCCAGCCAGTCCGTCGGGGGGCAGGATTTGGCTGGAGCGATCAGGAACCTACTCGATGAGGCACATAAGGAAGCCGGGTCTCCTACGGTGAATCTCGGTCTGTGGCAAGAGCTAAAAGCCCTTATGGAGAAGGACGTTAGCGTAAAGAACGCTATCAAAGCCGCTCAAGAAGGGAAATATAATGAAATGTGTAACTATCTGAAGGAACTAAAATCGAAATTGGAGAAAATTGCCGGCCACCTAAGAAACAATCCTGGCCTGGAAAGGGTAATAGATCGCATCAAATCAAAAATTGATGAATTGATAGAAAAAGCGAGAGGACAAACCTCGATTGACCTACAAATTTGTATACAAGCCGCTCATGGAAATGGGGGTACTACCTGAAGAGAAACGCCGGATGGCGCAGGACTACCTTCGGAGAATATTCGAAGCTCTTGCGGTGTTTGAAGCTGCTGTAAGAATGCTCCCTGACCAACCGCCTTCCGACCAAATTCATTAATGGCTTTACTACTTGCCACAACTCCTCTCTTCTACAGCGGTGGCTCCCTAAGATAAAACAAAACCTAACACCATATGCTTCCTCAGCAATGTACCCCCGCTGGCAAGCCTGGCAAGTTCCGCCCGAACTCCAGATATGTTGTCTTCTACAAACTTAATCGTTTCATTAAACATCTCCGCAATTTCTTCGTCTTCGGGGGGCGCCAGCTTCTCCTTCACAATTGAAAGATCCGTCTTAGCGTCCTCGAGGAGAAAGATAATAAGGTCAGCCAACTTCTTCTTTACATTCACAATCTCCTCAGAATCTCCCTCTATTCCCTCAAACACATCGTAAAGCTCACCCGACGACTCCCAAATAAACTCATGCTGCGAACTCAAAACCTGCATTATCCTTTCCTTTAATCCCCCCGCCTCAGGAACTTTTTCCAATGCCTCCATTAACCTCCCTACCAATTCTTGATACTTCCGCTCTACCTCTCCAACATTCTTGAACTGATCCATCCGCCTACGATAGAGTTTAAGCAACCTATCCGCACGCGCTTGCTTTTCTTGCTCTTCATAGAAACGCTGCACCCTCCTCTCCGTCGCCTCGCGCTCTTCCTCTGGTAAGCTCAAATAACTCTCCAGTAACGTGGCAGCAATACTAGCATATCCTTCCCGCTTCAACGCTTCCTCCACCGAAGGCAAGTTTTCCAATACCAACTCCAAATCCCTCACCTGTTTGTCTCCTAATTGAATAACCATATCGATCTTTTCCCTTACTTCTTTAGGAACTTCCTCGCGCCTTTTAAGGTGCAAGAGATCGCCCCTTTGCCACCTATACAAAAATATCGACAGCTCTATAGCCTTCCGAATAACAGAAATTAATCCGATCTTGTATCCCACTGGTAGGTTGCCTCCCAAAACATGCTCCCTCAAAATCCCTAATGCAGCCTCAGCCAAAGGCCCAGCCGCCTCCCACAAGTAAGCTTTAACGGAAGATAGCGCCCTCTCTAACCGACCCTCCACCCCTTCTACCAGCGTTACCCAGATCTCGTCATCAAAAATGGAAGGAAGATCTTCCTCTGCTTTCTCTCGCTCCTCCCAGCGAAGATCTATCAATTTCTTAACTTTATCCCTTAACTCTCGCCTCAGCTTCTCAAATTCGTCCAGCCAATTCTCAAGTTCGTCCCTCCAATCAGACATTTCGCCCGCCTCCTACCAGTATATTTTAAAACCTACCCGCCACCAAAATCTGGAGGAGCGGTCGCCAGACAACTACTAACCTACCCCCAGAAAATTTGCACGGGGCGGTCGGTGGGCGACCATCTGCCCGCCCCGACTTCGTTAGGGTGGGGGAAAAGGTTCTGGGCGAGGCTACTTACGTTTGCGGGGGTGCGTCTCGGTTTCTATGTGGGTTGCCTCGTAGAGGGCTCTGATAACCCTTCCGAGTGCTTCGGGGTCGGAAAGGATAGAGGGTTTGGCGTCTGGCGCACTCGCCATCTTTAGGAGCTCCTCTTTTACTTTTTCCCACAGAGAGGATTTGCGCGGCACTTAAATCACCTCCGTTACTATATTATACGCGCCTCGGCGTTTGGCGAGGGGTGAGGCTAGCCTGCCGAATAAATAAATAGTGCCCAGCGCTCGCAAGTGCATCCCGCCCGCCAAACGCCGCCTGCCCCACTTGGGGCAGGCGATTTTTATTTTCGGCGCCGAAATTAACCCTCAAGGGAAAATCTGCGACCATCGGGGCAGGTTTGCTTTATTCGCGCCCTGCCGGGTATAATGATCGAGCGGAGGTGATTGAAGTGACGGAAGAAGAAAAGATGTTAACGCAGCTTAGGAAGTTGCGGGAAAAGGCTCGGAGAATCCTTAGGGACGAACTAGATCTCTACGACGAAGACCGCGTCAAGGGCGGGGACCAAATCGTCTACTCGGCAGCCGCCAGGAGGGTATTGGATCCCTCCAGGCGGAGATTCTGGAGCTGCTACTGGGCGAAGACTGGTAGCGATCGGTTGCCCTGCCCCGACGGGGCAGGGCATTTACTTTTCTCGTTGTCGGGGCAGACTTTTCTTTCTTTGCTATCTGCTCCGCCGAATAATAGCAGGATGCCCAGCGCTCGCATCGCAGCTCCGCCACTACCGCCGCCTGCTGATTGCCCGCCCCCTCGGGGGCGGGCAATCGTTTTATGTTTCACATGGAACAACATTTCCTCTGCCCTGCCGAATAACGGGTTTGGCGGAGGTGACAAAAATGGAATTGACTCTGTATGTTCTGTATGTAACGACGATGATTGCGGCAGTGACTTTCGGCGTGGGCGGAATTCTTTACGCCCACGCTGACCGCTTGCGGCTAAGCCGCAAGGCTGAGCTCCGCGCTGCCGCCATGTTTGTCGGCGGCGGCGCGGCGCTCACCATTCTCGCAATTGTGGCACTGTTGCTGAGACTG
>JAVVGN010000135.1:0-3492 GCA_032249095.1 Candidatus Caldarchaeales archaeon
CGAGTAGTGGGGTGGGAAACCACCCGCGAAAGCCGTGTGCTGGACCCCCCTTTTTGGGACTGTCAAGTTAGTGTTACCTCCTCTCCTCCTGCCTTGATGATGTTATGCATAATTGCAATTGCAGTTACCAACTCTTCTATGCACTTCAACTTCGTCGAGTTCACGTTATTGTAGAACCTCTTCGTCCTATTCTTCAATTCCCTGAACCACCTCTATGTCCTGTTCATATTTCCGAAGGTCTCATGGAAGTAAGTCATTCCTAATCTCTCCAATGCGCATCTATACCAAAGGCCCTCTATCTACTACTATGACCGGATTACCTTCACATGAATCCAATACCTTCCTTAGGGACTCAATTGCGCTTGGAATACCTCTTCCCCTCGACGCGTATACGGCCAATATCTCGTTGGTATCCACGTCAATTGCGGCCCACAAATAACAGGTCTGACCGTTAACCTTCAGGACAGTCTCGTCTATTGCTACAAGCCTCATTGAAGAAAGAGTCCAGTTCAGCATCGATGACGTGCATCATGGCCAGAGACCCTAGAAGGCTCAAGTAAAACATGTTAGTAGCCAATGGGTTGAGCAAACAACTTATATAGATGCTGCAGTCAAAATAATACCTTGAGCATGCCCTATTAGCCTCATAAAGGTGACTCTTGGTAGAGGGTTTTACTTTTTTATTATACTGAAAGTGCAGTTCCAATATAGATCCCAATCGCAAATAGAGCGCTGAACTGTAATGTCAGCTTTGCGGTCATAGAATCTGCGACATCAGGCAATGCCCGTCTGAAGGTTCTGACTAGGCGTGTAGCGGCAGGAAGTGTCAGTAATACGAGAAGAGATAGGGCTGTTAAAATCCTCACTATGACTAGAACGATTACTATCACATACGCAGAGAAGAGGAGAAGCTGAAACAGTTTCAAGCTTCTATCCTTACCAAGAAGGATCGGTAGGGTTTTGATCCCCGCCTTTTTATCGTATTCTATGTCACGTATATTGTTGGCTAAAAGAACGAGGGCAACTAAGATACCGTGCGGCAGGGAGGCCAGCATAGGAGTCAGCTCGACTCTCCCTGTCAGTACATAATAGACTCCCGTCACCATTAGGGGACCCCAAACTAAGAATACGCTAAGTTCTCCTAGGGCCCTATACTTGAGATTAACTGGATCAGCAGTGTAGAAGATGCTGAAGAAAAGGCCCGGTATTGCGAAGAGCAACACTACATCTCCCCGGATGCTCCACGCATAGATAATTCCTAGAACAACCAGCGCATATAGGGCTGCCACCACGCCAAGAAAGTTTCGAGACGGAATCTGCCCTACCAAGAGAGGGTGCGGCCTATACTTGGCTGTAGGCACCTCAAATCGATCGATCCCATGTTTTACGTCGAAGTAATCGTTGAGCGTATTTGTTGCCGCGTGGAAGAGCAGAAGCCCGGTCAACACAAATGTTATTAGCTGCAGATCCACTACACCAGCACTGGCGGCCAGACTTGCCGCAATAGCTACCCCTACTATGGTCATCACGAACGACCAGGGCCGTGTAGCCAAGAACCACTTTACGAGGAGATCCAAATCCACCACGCCTACTCCAATAGCGGAAAGAATACAAATACCATTTCAGTCCAAACTATATGCGAAAGTATAGCCGGCTGAAGTGACTTGAACTTAATGTATAGAGTCCCCCAGATTAGACCAGCAAGAAGTGCGATTAAGATCAGCGGGAGATTCAGTGTCCAAACATGAGCCATAGCATATAGGACGGCCGTAAAGAGCAAAGCTTTTAACGTACCAAAGCGTAAGCTGAATTCGCTCTGAATAAGCCCCCTCCAGTAAACCTCCTCACCCACACTGGTAAACAGGAGAAGTAGTGCAATGGTTGATGAAGGTGCTTGGATGCTCAATGCATAGACCTGTTTTGCTGAATCTTCCACAAGCGCTCTGAACAGGAGAAAACCCGCATACAGTAGAAGGTAAAAAGCTAAGCCCACAACGGCTCCGATTAACAACAGCCATGCTTTGAAACTCCACTTGTTAATGTTGATAAAACATCTTCTCTCGTTCAGCGAGACTACAAAGAGCACTGCGACTGAAAGTCCCAGCCTTGCCCAGAAGGATCCTACCTCCAGCCTAAAGATCATTAGCCACAACAGATAAGCAAGGATAATATAGGCAAAGAGTCTAGAATTCTTCACCATAGGTCTAATTAGTTCTTGACCCCCCCTCATCTTAATCGCCCTGCGTCAACGGAACAAAGGTTCTGAGGCAAAGATCATAGTTCCCAATAGGCGATATAACCAATAGGTCCACTCCACTCTTACCATATTCATCAACCTTCTCAATAACGTTTTCAGCTGTGCCCGACGCACTGAGGACCTGTACCATATCATCGCTCACCAGTTCAGCGGCCCTCCTGAGGTCCCTTTTGCGCCAAGCATCCCTGATCTCTGGAAGAGAGCTTACGTCAACACCATAGTCCACAAGGCTACTCTCGCTTACAACCTCCGAGAGTTGGTAAATGAAGAATGGATCCCTTTTAACCAAATCATACGCTTCACGCTCATTGCTAGCCACGCAGGTCAGCAGGTACGCGACCTTCTCTACCTTCTTCCCATATTTCTCTTCACCCATTTTAACCCACGAAACTAGCTCTTCGACTTGCTTGGGTGTCAAGACGCCCGGACTTGTAATCACACCATCGGCAATCTTTGGCGAATAACTTAGGGTCCTCTTGCTCAGGGATGCAATATAGATAGGAATGTTACTTGACGGTCTAATCGCTGACCTAAAGCCCCTAACTCTGTAAAAGGTTCCTTCCACTACGGCTGGCTCACCGTTGATCAACGCACGAATCACATTAACAGCCTCAATAATCCTTCGCAAAGGTTTAGTCACCTCCACTGGTTGAATATCGACTCCGATCAGAGGCAACCATGGGAATCCACCTAGTCCAAGACCAAGAATGAACCTGCCCCCACCCTCATTCTGCAGCATTATCGCCGAGGCCGCTATCATCACGGGATGTCTTGTCACGACGCTCACAACCCCTGTACACACTCTGATCCTAGAGGTTGCTCTCAAAATAGCATACGCTGCTATGAGTGCATCGCCGTACATGGGGTTCTCGTGGATAAAGAAGGACTCATAGCCGAGCTCTTCGGCGAGCTGCGCAACTCTGATAGTATTTGTGAGAGGTTGCAAACCAACAGGTATACTCAGCCCAATCGCCAGCCTCAACTCAAATATAATTATGTGGTCGCTACTTAAAGATAAAGGACGAGCGGTACTGTCATGTTGGTATTACCTCCTCTCTCTTGTCCTGAGGATATTATGCATTGCTGCAATTGTAGTTACTGACTCTTTTTTCATCAGCAGTATAAGTTATTTTAGTTAAGTTATTAGTATAAGTTATTCCAAGCTTAAGCCTGCTGTGAAGAGAACTACAGAAAAGAGCTTCTTGAGAGGAGGGTGCCTGTGGGATCGAAAGAAA
>JAVVGN010000136.1:0-3234 GCA_032249095.1 Candidatus Caldarchaeales archaeon
AGGCCATACGAGATAAAGACTGATGGAGAGGTGCAGGGATATTGAAGTTCTACGCAGACGTTCACAGGACTAAGAAGAATAGCGAGAGATACAGGATAACATACACTACTGACGGAAAAGCTTTCAAACACATAGACAGCTTCAGCGAGATCCCGGCAGAGCCCGGAGACAAGCTATTCATGGATACAATACCACCAAACCACACGGACGGCGTGTTAGAGCTTCTGAGAAGGGGAGTGGAGATCTATTATTTGAGGAGGCTTACGCTGATTAAGAAGATGGCAGGGACATAGAAGAAGTCTTGAAGACCATATGGCTGAACTTGAAGACCCAGGAGACCGGGATTACCGCTCCAGCCCGACGGAGAAAAACCAGGAGGCTGGAGCGGCTTATTTAGATAACCCACAATCTACAAGAGAGTCTCTAAATCTCTCCTGTAGATTGTGTGGCTCCAAACTATACCCTTCAGGCCTTCTGGGTTCTCTAGAGTCGGGTGAAGCCTACCAACCCCTCCCCCACTCTTTCCCCTTAAATCTTTATCCTTACCACTCTGAGGTTGAGTACCCCAGTAGTGGAGGTCTCTACTACACCATTTATATAGTTTGGGGTATCGTGTTAGGGCGGGATGAAAGTATCGATCGGCGTAGCTTCGCTACAAGGAGATGTGGAGGAGCACCTTCGGGCTACTAGCGAGGCGCTAGCTAGGCTGGGCCTCGAGGGCCAGGTGGTGAGGTTGAGACTACCCGAGGAGGTTGAGGCGGTTGACGCAGTCATCTTGCCGGGGGGCGAGAGCACGGTTATTGGCAGACTCTCCTCATACAGCAAGGCGCTCGACGCCTTGAGGAGGAGAATTAGGGAGGGTCTACCAGTCATGGGGACGTGTGCCGGACTGATCATGCTTGCACGAAGGGTATACGACCGCGTCGTTGGAGAGACTGGACAACCGATTCTGGGGGTCTTAGACGTGACTGTCGAAAGGAATGCTTTCGGCAGGCAGAGAGAGTCTTTCGAGGTGTTGATTGATTTGCCGGCACTGAATATTCGTAATTATAAAGCTGTCTTTATCCGCGCGCCAGCAATAATCGAGGTAGGGCCTGGAGTCGAGGTTCTCGCATCTCTAGGTGAGAGGCCTGTAGCTGTCCGGCAGGAATCAATTTTTGGTACCGCGTTTCACCCCGAGCTGTCCGGAAACACTGTGCTTCATGAGGAGCTTTTGAAGGCGGCTGTAGCGTATAAGCGAAGGTAGCTTGGCCGTTGTAGAGTAAAATATACCCTCATGCAGGATAAATGGTGCGGTGATAAGGAAGCTGGAGGTCCTTCGAGACACTAGGAACAGTGCGATAGGCCGTCGCGAGATAACAGCCCTAGCATTCTTTGATGGTGGGACGCCTAGTAGGCAAGAAGTTATCGAGACTCTCACAAAGGAGCTCCAAGCTCCTAAGGAGCGTCTGGCAGTAGTAAAGATCGACCCACAGTACGGCTCCAGGACAGCGATCATCAGGGCTAGGGTCTATGACGACCAGCAGCTTCTCAAGCTTATGGAACCTCAATACATTTTGGCGAGATTGGGGCTCGTGGAGGCTAAAAAGAGGGGAGGACCGGCCAAATAGCAGATTGGCGAGCCGGGATGCGGGTCCAGCAACTCTTTAAGACGCAATACGTATTTATGCTATTGGCGGCAGATTAGGAGCGGGGTGTCAGTTATGTCGTATTCGGAGCCCGGGGACGAAGAGCTGGAGGAGATAAGGAGGAGGAAGATGGCAGAGCTACAGGCACGGGCCGCCGAGGAGGAGGCGAGAAGGAGGGCGGAGGCCGAGAAGGCGGCCATACTCAGAGTTCTGTTGACGCCCGAGGCCAGGCAGAGACTCGCGAACATCAAGATAACGAGGCCCGCAGTGGCGGAGGCTATCGAGAACTATATCATAAATCTGGCGCGATCGGGAAACCTGAGGAGCCAAATCACGGACGAAGATCTGAGGGAAATACTACAGCGAGTGATGCCACCGAAGAGAGATACGAAGATAGTCAGGCTGAGCAGGGACGACCTGTAAGGAGTCGTATCATGTTCAAATAGTCGAGTTCAACAACCAATACGGGTGATAGAGATTGACGAGGACACTCCCCCTGAAGAAGCGGCTCGCCGCAGCGGGGAAGAGAGCGCGGGCCGTCCCTGCATGGATAATGGTTAGGACGCGTAGGAGAGTCAGGTTTAGTCACAGGAGGCGGAACTGGAGGACCTCGGGAAGAATAAAACCATAGAGGTGTTGGGCCTTGTCTCAAAGGAAGGTGGAGATAACTCTTAACCTGAGGGACGCCTACAAGGCTCCCAAGTGGAGGAGGGCGAAGCGCGCTCTCAGAATCATCAAGACGAAGGCTGCCCGCATAGTGAAGGCGGAGACGGTAAAGATCTCCGAAGAGGTCTCAAAATACATATACAGCTACAGCGTCGAGAAGGTGCCTAGGAAGATCAGCCTCGTGATAGAGAAGACGGAGGAGGGGGAGGCCTGGGTGAGGCTTCGAGGTGAAGAAGCTGGCCAGTAAGGCTCAGACGGGTAATGTTCAGCTGATGGATATTTTTGGTACACCCCACCTAGGCTTATTCGCAACCGCGTGCGAGAGTTATGCCATTATACCTCCCGGGCTCCCACAGAGAAAGACCGAGCTCGTCTCAAACACGCTTGGGGTAGAGCCGATAATAACCTACATCGCCGGCTCGAGCCTGATCGGCGCCTTCGCGTGTCTGAACAGTAATGGGGTGATACTTCCGAAGATCGTGCTAGAAGAGGAGGTCGAGGAGATCCGCAAGTCAGCCCCTTCCCTCAACATATACGTCTATGAGGGTAGGGAGACGGCGCTTGGCAACCTGCTAGCGGCCAACGACCATGTAGTCCTAGTCTCCCCTGAGATCCAACCAAACGAAAGGAGGAGGATCGCAGATACCCTTGGAGTCGAGGCCATAACCACAACCATCGCTGGGCGGCTGCACGTGGGCTCGATCACTCTTCTGACTAATAGCGGGGGACTCATACACGTGGATGCGTCTGACGGGGAGATTGAGTTGATCGAGCACAGAACAGGCCTAAAGATTTACAGAGCGACGGTCAATAATGGGAACTATTTCGTCAGGAGCGGCATCCTGGCCAACACTAAGGGTGCGCTGATAGGGTCGCGCACGATTGGGCCTGAACTCATGGTAATATCGACGGCGCTAAAGCTCTAGCCATCGGAGCCAAC
>JAVVGN010000137.1:0-3071 GCA_032249095.1 Candidatus Caldarchaeales archaeon
CCTCGCCCTCATAAGCGGCATTTCCTTCAATAGTTAGGAACGGGGTAGCCAACCACCCACCTCTCCCCCGATAAGCTTTCGCCGCCATTATCAGTCACCCCTATCTGCGCCTTTATTGGGTAAGGGGTAGGCAGCCCGAAAAAGACTGCCTACCCCGAAGGGAACGGGGTTATCGGAGTTGCCTACGGGGACTCCATCGCCTGGAAATGAATGTCCAGTTTATTCGGTTGCGGCGCCGCCAACAGCCTTTTTCCCGCTTCCGAAAGTCCCACTTGACCGTTCGGATGACTCCGTCCCGCCTCACGACGACCGTCAGCCCCCTTAGCCTCCCAATGAAACGGTTAAGACCTCGTTCCAAGAGGAAGCGGTCGGTCAGGCAGTGAACGAAATCGCCGTGGTGGAAGACAGGAGCAACCTCCAGAGCCAAGGAGACTGCCCAGAGGGGAACGGCTCTCTGACGACAGCGCGCCCAGGCATGAGGGGTGAACCGCAAGGTCACTCCGTCAACGGAAACCTCCGCGAGGAAAGTCTCCTCGTCGGCACCGTCCACGAATGCTTCGGACGGATGTTCCTTTATGGCACATCCCTCCTTTAAAAGCATGGTGGGGTGCGAACGGCTCCCGTTGCCACCCCGCTCCCCCTTTTTTCTTGTCAAGGTGCTAAAGGAGGATATAGAGCCCGTCTCCCTTGTCCCTGACCTTCACTCAAGTTCCCTCATTATCTTCGCCAGTCTCTCTATCAGCTCAGTTAACAAAACAACACTAAGAAGATATGATACTTTTAATTCCTCTATATGTTGTGGATCACTGATATTTAAATTTTCTAAGTATTGTAAATATTCTGTTACTTCTCTTTTCCAGAAATCTAATAACTCAGTGGTGTTCTTTATCCAAAAAATAATCCATGCTTTATTTTTTCTGCGCAATCCCCCTTTTAAGAGTCTGGACCTTTCTTTTTTCTTTGAATACTTAATCTCTTCCGCTTCAATTTCGGCAATGTCTGGTAGCATGTATTTCGTTTGGGAAAGCCTTGACCGCAAAGAGACAAGACTGTCAAGGACATCTCGGAGCCTAAGGTAAAGGGCCTGAAGGTCCCTGACAACCACTTCAATCTCTACCAAGCTGATTTGGCATGGGGTGTCCCTTTCTGTCTCCATGACGGTTTTGCCACCTCCGAAGTGGATCTTGAAGGATCTAAGGCCTCCGACTCGCACCTTTTTGTCAAGGTGTCTTTGGGCTGGTTATATTTTAACTCAAGTCGCTCCTTGTGACAGGAGGGTGGTGGACGCTATAGGGATAGGAGTGGAACGCCGCTAAGTGCAATTTTAATGCCAAAAGTCCTATCCTGCCCACGCCAAAGGGTGGTTCGGAGCATCAACTTGTGCCTTCAGAGGTCTGTGAGGTCGACACCTTGCTGGGGTAAGGCTGCCTTATTGGTGACAACTCAGGTTAACACACCTTCGCTCGCCACCACACCATAGCAGCCTTGTTTATCGGAGTTTATCTCGAGCCTCCGATATCCAGGCTTCAACCTGCTCTATCTTTCCCTCAATCTCAGCGATCCTACTTCGCTCTTCCTCAATCCAGTCGTCAATACGCTTCCGGTAGGAGTCAGAACGGGCAGAATCCCTCATAGCTTCAAGTCTGGCGAGATTGCTTCGTCGGCGGTCAAGAGCCCTCTTAAGCTTCTCTAGACGGTCTTCCAACTTTGAGATATTCTCCCGCATACGAATCTCCCAGGCCTCGCGCTTTGCTTGGCGTGCTTCTCGCGCCTCTTGCTTCAGGCGCCGGTAGTGCTCTATAGCCTGCTTCTTTCCTGTCCTCCAGATGTCCCATGCCTGTCCTAGTAGTTCGGATGCCCTGCTAAGAGCGTCAAACGCCTCCTTCTTGTGCTTTCCAAGCATTTCCCCCTTGTGTCGTGAAAGATATGCCCATCCTTCCTTTAGCGCTTCGCTACATTTCTGAAGTACAAGCTTCCTTTCGTCAAACGGACCAAGAATTGCTTCTAAGCCGGCTTTGATTAGGATAGTAAGTCCACCCGTGCAAATGGCAAGGATAGCGTCAATGATTTCTGGGGGCGGGATCGCCCTCCAGGCGTAGGAGCGGATCTGCTCTAAATGGTATTCCGATCTCCGAAGTATCTCCTCAAATTCTCGCCTGGCACGCTCCTGGCATGTTTTGACTTTTGCAATTATAGACTGAAATCGACCCCACGCCGCCTGTCGATCTTGGACAGTCGGAAACCTTGATTCCCTGAATGCTTTTTGAATATTCCTGATCTCCCTCCAGATGTCTCCCCATTTAATCCTTCCCCCCTGTGCCTCTTCCAATAGGGCTTCTAAGGAATCAAGTAATGCTTCAATTTCTGACCCGTTCCTCAATGACGATCACTCCTCCCTTGTCATCCCTTTCTTGCAAGCGTTCCCTCCAAAGAAAGCGCTTAACTGTGAACTCTTGTTTGACGATAACGCAGAAAGGTTCCACTGTCAGGGAGGCGATAGCCTATGAACTGAAAAAGGGGTAGCGATTTTGGATTGTATCCTCATTCTTACGGTGGCTTAACAGGTTTTCACCCGCATCGTGGCGGCTCGGCGTGTCTCTGAAGGAAAGAGCGCTCCTAACCATAATGCCTTCGCAAGACTCCCTCCAGACAGCCTCTTAGAAAAAAGACGCTGTAAAAGAAGCGAAGGAATTCATGGGTCTTAGAGGAAATCTCTCAACCTGTGACTTTAGGTTTCGTGACAAACCGAAGGGAGAAAGACCGAAAACGGAACACTTTCAAGAGATACTTAAGGCAGCCGAGAGGTGAAGCCTTGCCCCAAAGTAGGTATTGGTGGACTAGGTGGTATTCAGCTTTGGAGTTTAAGTTTTTCGGAAGGTTTTTTCCTGACCTAGCTGAAAAATTGAGGATTAGTTAACTTAGAGGGATTCATCCCTGCACCTAACTGCGTAACTCTTTTTTTCTGTTTTATTTCGGTTATAATTTTTCTCAGCCCCTTTGCGGGGGATGCCGCCGGTGGGCGTCGCTTCCCGCGACCAAGTGCACCCCTGAAAGGGGCTTTTTCTTTTCGC
>JAVVGN010000138.1:0-3045 GCA_032249095.1 Candidatus Caldarchaeales archaeon
ATGCAGGCGTAACCACCACGCTTAAGCACTCGCCACATTTCAAGGAAGCACTCCTTCATCTCTGTGAAATAAACCGCTGCCTCCCGCGCCTTATCTGGGCGGCGCTCTTGAAGGGTTTCTACGATAGTCTGGGCGATTTGGCTGCCCATATTGATGGGCTTCCCCGAACATGCAGCCGTCCCAATAAATCGTCGACGAAATTCCTTAATGGTTGTTACGCCAAGTATATCTCCGTACCATAACATCGTTAGTTGGTGCAAATCGGCATATTCGTAAGAGGTTAGGTAGGGCGGGGAAGTGACGATAAGCTGGGTGGATGCATCGGGTAGGGGCAACTGGCGGGCATCTGCGCAATGTGGTTCGGCAACAACATCTTCTGCCTTCCGTTCCCTCAGTAGATCCAAAAATTGCTGGTTACCTTGAACCATAAACCGAACGTGCTTGAAGAAGGTGGTGATGGGGGAGGGAATCCGCTTGGACAGCACGCGCAGCGGCTTAATGGTCTTGTTGGACCACCAAGAGCATGGCTTGAGGATGTGCGAAAAGGCGCAACGAAAGAAGGTGCGAAGGTCATCGTCGGGTAGCGCCTCTACCGCCTGATAAATGAGCACCAGCTCCCTCTTCGCCTCTGGGGGAAACCAGTAATCTATCTGAGGCGATGTTGGCAAGGAAGGAGTGGCGCTAAGGTATGAAGATGGCGATGAGGATCCAAAAATGGATGGTACTTCCTTCCGTAAAGTATTTTCCAGCGAAGCGACCGCCCGTTGCAAACGAGGGGGGTCAATTGGTGTGACTTTCGCTTTCGTTATAAGGAAAGCAACTGGGTTAATATCCACGCCGAGAGATGGGCGGCGGTGCAACTTCGCTTCCACGAGGGTTGTCCCTGACCCCATAAACGGGTCAACGACCAAATCTCCCTCGTTGGAGAAAGAAGAAATGAGTCGAGCGGCTACCTGTGGTATGAATTTGGCTGGATACCGATGGTAGCCGTGCGTGGCGTAGTTAAGTTCCTGTCGGCGTAGTCCAGCAAAACTCCAAGTCGGATCCGGCGATATCTCCTTCTCAGAAAAGAAGGCAAACTTCGCCATGATTGCCCTTGTATAGTTTAACGCGGGAGGAAAAACCTTTAATACATTCTTCTACCTTAATGATTAGCTTTTTAAGTTCTTCGTCGGAAGTTTGCCCTTGTCGGGAGCGTTCGCAGATCGCCCGATAGGCAGTTGCAAAGCGCTGCTGAATTTCCATTGGCGGGATGGGCACAAGGATTTGGCGCAGCAATTGTTGCGGAACGGTGACAGTGCCTGTCCCTCGCTTGAGCCGTTCCAACTGCTGGCGGAAGAAACAGGTCTGGGCGTAAAGGGCAAAAAATTCAGGCAGCAGGGCGGACTTGAAGCGAAGGATGTAGAGGTAGTCGTCGGCGACCCCCGTTTCGTCGTCGTGTAAGACGACAGCAACGCGTCCGATACATCCCACACCAACCCGTACGAACAAGACATCGCCGACACGAGTGCGGGCTTGTGGCTTGTCCATCGGGCTGCCCTTCGCGACAAAGCGTCCGTCCCGCTTCAAGTCCACACCAAAAGGCGTGACGGTTTTGGCGGAGACGAAAGGAATGCCCGCTGGGGCAAATTGCCGTTGAGTGCCGTAAAGGGTGCTGCCGCATCGCATCTCCGAAAGCAACTCGCCCAACGGACGCATCGGGAAAACACAGGGGAGCGAAACTTCGTTCAAGTGCCAAAGGGGCGACAGATTGTCTTGCACGGGTTTACGACAGACGGAAGGTGCGGGTTGATTCGTTAAAAGTGCTTGGGCGATTTCCGATAGGTCTGTTTCCGTTTCGGCGTGAGCGAACAAGACGATAGCGTCGGGTGGTGCTGGCGCCTTGCGGGCGAAAAGGACACAGGTTTTAGCGGCGAAAAAATGGCGGGAAAGGCTGATGACGGCTAACGGCGTGGTATGGCGTAGTAGCCATCGGCGAACCCGCTGCATCGGCAAATTGGCGAAAATCCCTTCGGGCAAGATGATGGCTAACACGCCACCATCCCGTAAGGCATGCACGCAAAGTTCCAAAAATAGCACCTCTATCGCTTCGCTTCGGCGCCCCCGCCCCAACTCAAAGTTTTGCAGCGTTTGGGGGTTCGTCACCCGCCCATACTTGGCGGAAAAAGGCGGGTTGGTGGCGACGACATCAAAACGGTCTTGCAGGGACGGAAGGAGTTTCAAGGCGTCAACGACCAAAAGTCGGGCTTGGCAAGTTGGGAGCACCGTCGCATCCACATCAATACCCCAAACTTCTTGAAAGCCCTTTTGGCATAGGGGGAACAAGAAGGCGCCATCGCCACAGGCGGGGTCTAAGGCAGCATCACGACACGGGGCAAAGGCAGTAGCAATTTCCACCATCCACGCCGCCAAGGCAGGGGGCGTGAAGAATTGGCCCAAAACCTTCTTTCGTTGACGAAAATGCTTCTCCCGTTGGCAGAGAAATGAACGACCTTGCTGGTCTGCCGACATCGCGGGTCGCTCCCCTCCGGCAGGTCAAATAATTTCTTCGGTCGCCCTCCTTTGGCTATTCTAACCAACTCTTTAGCAATAGGAAAGCCTTAAGTGTTGTCCGAGGTTCCTTCACAGGAGGCTGGTTAGAAGTTGTTGAAGGGGGAGTAACGTTACTCAGCATAGCGTCGAGGCGGTCAAGTATCTGCTGGATTTCCTCGTTTACTTTAGATGCATTATCAGCGCTCGTTATTGCACCTTTTAGATTTCTTATCTTTTCTTCCATAGTAGAACGGGCGCAGGGGGCTGTCACCTAAAGGCGAAAGGTGAATGCGCTCCTTTACATCCCTTCCCGGCCGTGTTATAATTTTAGCACGGTGGGCTGTAAGGCACTCCCCCCCTTGGGGGGAGAAACGGCTGTTTGCCCGCTGGGGTGACCTATGCCGTTTCACCAACCATAGAAAACGGGCGCAAGGGACTGTCGCCTTTAGGCGACAGGGGAATGCGCCTCTCTTTCGGTTGCGTTATAATCTTATCGGGCAGGCTTAGAGAGCC
>JAVVGN010000139.1:0-2861 GCA_032249095.1 Candidatus Caldarchaeales archaeon
GTAACAATAGCATCAATAATCATACACCTAAGATACGGAATTTAGAGATGAGTTCGATGTTAACTCCTGAACCTTTCACTCCCTCCTCCTGACCATCTTCGCAAGCTCCTCACTCTTCATCAGAAGCGCCAGTAGCGAGTCGAGCGCCTCAGCGATCTCCTCGATCTCCTTAACCTCCACCGCCGAGGCGAGGCGCGTTGACAGCTCATCGAGCTTCTCGATAATTATGTTTTCTATGCTTGAGAGCACGGCGGGGAGGAGGGCTCTGCCAGACTCGGTCTGATCTCTCACCACTACCACCGGCTTGTCGCACGAGACGCACCTCATCTCTCCCTTTATCTCGAACAGCGGGTTCCCGCAGACTGGGCAGGTCTCGGCCAGCATCTTCCCCCCGGCCTTCAGCGCCTCACTCATGCGCTTAACTACGTCCCGATCCCTACTAGCCAACCCTGCCACCACATGACGTTTAGGCCTATATACTTGTTTTTGAGGCATGCGGCGGGCCTATCCGTGTAGAGACCGTAGTGTGGGAGCGTCACGCTGTTCTGAGGCTTTGGGGCTCCCTTTTAATCCCGGTGTCTGGGGTTCCTAAACTCGCTGCCGAGGGCATATAGACAAACCAACCCCCTCCCCCACCCTGTTTCCTCCTCTTCCACTCAAAACTAATATCTTCCTAACCACCTGTTAGCTACCTATCGGCCAATGTAAATGAGGGCTTCCGTCGTAGCGACCCATTCTAAGCATGTCTCGACACGAGGGCCTGAGGTTGAAGATTTCCGACTATTTTTTAAGGCGTGTGCGAGCCTCGTTGGCGGTTTAGAGAAGTCGGGGTTAGGCATTTGTCTAATAACTTTTATATTTGAGCCTAACTAGTAAGAGATACCTTGCCCGCGGTGATACTTGACTCTACTCTGAGGGAGGGCGAGCTCTTCCGCGTCTTCCCGCTCGAGAAGAAGCTCAGGATTGCGGAGCTTCTCGTTGAGGCTGGTGTCAGGAGGGTGGAGGTCACGGTTCACTACCCTCCCAAGACCTCTTACGAGGAGAATGCGAGACTCGTTAGGTTCCTGAAGGACTATGGGGCAGAGGTGGTGATGCATGGCAGGGCCTACCAGCAGGACGTCGACTCGATGACAAAATATGATCTCGACGGCGTCGCGGTCTACCTCGCCGTGTCGCAGATCCACCTTGATCATAAGCTGGGAGGTATTGGGCAGGAAGAGGCGAAGCAGAAGATGCTTGAGGCGGTCGAGCTGGTGAAGCCGCTTGGGCTCAAGTATGTCAGGGTCACCTACGAGGACGCTTCGCGGCTATATAGCGAAGGCGACCTCACGCGGCTGAACGACCTGATGGACTTTAGCCACCAGCTAAGATCCGCGGGCGCGACGCTCATCAGCCTCCCAGACACGGCGGGGCTGATGCTCCCTAACGAGGCCGGCGAGTTCATCTCATACTGTGTTGAGAGGTGTGCCCTCCCCGTAGCATGCCACTTCCACAACGATTATGGCCTTGCCTCCGCCAACACGATTAGAGCAATCCTCGCAGGCGCCTCCGAGGCCCACACAACACTCCTAGGCATAGGGGATAGGAACGGGATAGCGGATCTCTACGAGGTCGTGGCACCCCTGCAGGACGTGCATGGGATCGACCTGGGCGTGAGGAGGGAGGCGCTCGCGAGAATCTATCGCGAGTTCTCAAGGCTAACGGGTATACCCATACCTTGGAGGCACCCCCTCTCAGAGGAGGCCCGAACCATCAGGGCCGGCGTCCACCAGTCTATGGTGATAAAGAAGCCCGAGGGCTACATCCCGCCAATGAAACTGAAGCACGACATAGAGTCGGTGAGGTTCGCCATCACGCCCTACATGAGCCACAAGCTGATACTAGAGATCGCCCACCTGGACGGACACGAGCTATCTGACGCGGAGGCGAGGGCCATCGTCGGAAACCTCGTGTCAAAGCTCCTACAGAACGGGAGGAGGGCAAGTCCTCGCGAGCTTGCGAAGCATCTGAGCGAGGTTCTTGGCCGACCAGTTAACGAGTCGCTCGTCAGGAGATTTTTCGGGGAAGAAAGGGCCTATGTCCTTCTGAGGCTGAGACCACAGGCCGACACGGCCAGAATAGTCTCGGATCTCTCGACGTGGGAGGAAGTCGAGTCGATAGACGAGGTCTACGGCTCGGTCGACCTAGTCCTGAGGGCTAAGCTTCGGATCAACGGCCAGAACCTCGTCGACCGGCTTAGAGCCATGTTCCCTAGGGACATTGAGGAGATAAATGTTTTAATAGCGGACTAGAGTACAAACAAGCCACTAGTCATAGTTGATAGGGGGTCCATGGTATAGGTGGGCTTTTGAGAGGCTCGGACTGGAGTATAGGTGTGAGAGGTTCGGCATGAGGAACAGGGTAGAGAGGCTCTTCAGACACCTAAAGGAGGGAACTGTAGTATTCCACCACAAGATGAGCGCGAGAAACCACGTACAGGGAATCACGAACCTCAAGCTATTCCTAAGCCTATTCACACTATACTATCAGGCCGCGAGGGGGAGGTGAGCAAAAATGCTTATTTGGACACTATCGAGACCCATCCCAAAAGGCTTAAGTAAAACTTGTCAGTACCCACTTCCCCCGATATACGTTTATAAGAGACTACGCGTCTACTAATTTGCGCTGCAGGATGTTTGCCCCCCAGCTGCTTCCTGGGGAGGCGAGAAGCGCGAGGATGCAGTGAAGGTATCCAATGAACGCGCTGCACAGGTGTGTGGAGCGTGGCGAAGTAGGCCGCGCCTTGGCCCTAAGCGGGAGTACGCCAGCCGGTGGATGCCTCGGCTTGGGCGCCGACGAAGGACGTGGCAAGCTGCGATAAG
>JAVVGN010000140.1:0-2832 GCA_032249095.1 Candidatus Caldarchaeales archaeon
GATGATTGAGATGGGCATCGCCGACGCCGACCCGACAACTCAGCACCCCTTGCGGGAGAAGTTTCTAAAGGCAGCCGCCAACCGATCCTCTGCTTCTTAAAATCAAAATAGGGGGAGAGAACGTGTTAATGGAAGAGTATTCCGACTGGAACGACCGAATTGGAAAATTAATTAAGGAAACAATACGACAGGGCCAACGAACTTAGAGACCTATTAACTATGGCCCGCTTTTTAGCACAACAGGTGATTGGGCCCCTTGCCCCTCGACTTCGCCAGCAGATTGAAGGAAAACCAATACAAGAGGCCATTACACACCTGTACAATGCACTGTCAGGGCACGAGCGCGTCGCCCTAGATACCTTCTTCAACACAGGATCCGCACGGGAAGTTCTGGACAGTGTGCGGGATAAACTGTTAAAAATAAGTGACGAAATCGCAAAGTGGCCAACTCATCCTATAGACTGGGGTAAGGTCGCTACTTACCTCCCAACAAGGGAAGAATTGAACCTCCTCGAGGAAATGCTGGACGCATTAGACAATAATGAATTTTTCCAGCGAATCTATGGGGAGTTTCGTTCTAAACGGCCTGGATGGTTGGAAGAAGGCGCGCGCACGTTCTTCATCAATCAAATCGTTGACCGCATAGAAACCATTGTGGAAATTTTAAGCGAAGAAGTAGGCCGGAAGGAAATTGCCGCCAGATACATGGGAGCAAAAGAATCTTTACCCGAAGTGCCTTCGGAGCCCAGCGAAGCAAGCAAGACAAACTTACTAGACCTCTGGGGGAAGTCCTCAAAATTTTGATAGAGGAGTTTAAGGACAAGCCAGGATTTATGAAGTATCTGGAAGGTATTGTCAAACAATTTGCTAACGCTTTAAGAGGCCAAAATAGACTTGAAGGTCTCAGAGAAGCTTGCAAAGAAATAGTAGATTTATACAAATTGCTTCCGGAAGAGAAGCAACAAAAGTACCGATCCCTCTTTCAACAGTTCTTAGAAACCGCTCTGGGCAATAGTTCCCTTCTTACAAAGTTCAGGGTTCTCGCCCACCTGCTTGCCTTCTAAATTTGCGATAAAATATTGATTGCAGCCACGCCACGCGCCCTACCTGCACCCTCCTGTCGCATCGCAGCGAGCGGCCGCTCTTGGCGGCCGCTCGTGCGTTGATAGCCCCCCGACCTGCCGAATAATAAGGGACAGGCAATTACTAACATCCTTTCCTTTGACAGGAGGCGTAGGCGATGCTCAAGCGAGAAAATGCTATCGCCCTTGCCACCTGGATTACCGACGCCATCAACAGCCGATGGAATGATCTGCAAGTGGGCAAAGTGTCTCATCTCGTAGAGGAGCGACACGGTGAGTGGATTACCACTTTTTTCAGCAAAATCTACGACAAGGAAGTTAGAGCGACCTTGTATATCAGCCGAGCCACGAAAGCGTGGTTTGGGGAAGCAGAATATTTCAGTTGGCATGCCCCCTACCTAAAGCATATACGGGACAAAATCCCAGCCATCATTACTAGCCTTTTCTTTAGACACTATTTGCGGGATTACGTTTACAGCATGGATGGTTTGAAGGCATACTCCCGAATCGCTGTCGGCACGCCGTCCCCCTGCTGCCAGATAACGATTGCCCGCAGCAAGAGCACCCTTGCCCTCGCCTTGATAGAGGTCCCTATTGATTTAAGCAGAGTTTCCTTTAAAATAGCGCCGAATCCAGCCTTAACAGGGGTAAACGGTTGGATAGAAGTGGAAGACCTCACGAATTTGCTGAAAATCTTGCAGGGGGTTTTCCTCGCCGCCCTATTGTAGGCGCTTTTCCTGTGGCGCTACCCGCAGCAGCCACTTATCGCCAAGGGAAACGATGTTTCTGCCGAATAATTATCGGTCGGAGGTGAGGAAGATGACACGCTTCGCTCTGTGCACCGCTGTCCACACGGAAGTGGCAAAGCGAATTATGCAGACGGACGATAACGAGATGGCTGCTGCCGTCGGGCATGCCTTTGCCCGCCTCTATGCGATTCTTAAGAACGCTCGGCGTGGCAATAACCGCCAACCGACGCCCAGCAAGGCAGGGTTCGCCCCGACGGCTATCATCCCTGAGCGAGAGGAAAACCAAATGCCGATGTACCAACTCGGTCGAATCCTGTTCAAAGTCGACCCGCAGACCAAGCGGGCGTGGGTCAGGCTTGGCGATAAATGGGTCGACGGACTGGGCTGGAAGGGGCTCTCTGAAATTGCCAAACTCCCTGATGAAGTCCGTAGGCTCGTAGAGAACCTGCCTGACGATGCCCTGACAAATGAGCGGAAAGCCTTCGAGTTCTATCGGATGCTGAGAGACCACCTCGGCCTTTGAAAGGGGGGACGTCCATGACACCCGAAAAGTGCCTGAGCCTTTTCCTATCAGAGATGGAGAGAAGGTACATCCCGATATGGAGCCGTTGGGGAATACGGGTGGAAAAAGTATTTGTAAGAGCAACGAACGCCCTTTTCGTCATTAAGTACAAGGATATTCTCCTAACGCCAATCCGTGCCATAGCAACGACTTTCCCGTCTGGGGCAGCGCCGCTGCGTGAATGCGGCCTTCGCCTATACACTGCTTATTTAGAAGATGAAATATTCTACCTATCAGACGACCCACCAAGGTACAATCCAGGACTTTGGCAGCTCACAACCAACCTCGTTATCAATATCGTCTTTTGGACGGCAGCTTTAGACCTACACATACCGGCGATATACGGATACGGAAGGGGAGAAGATAAATACGGATGGGAAGAAGTCGGAGGGGATTGTGAGCCACTGTCGGCTAAAGCCGACAGCTTCTTGCAGGCACG
>JAVVGN010000141.1:0-2824 GCA_032249095.1 Candidatus Caldarchaeales archaeon
GCTCATCCCAAGATGAATGGAGTTCCAAAATATGTTTTCTTCTCCACCATGCGTTATGTAAACAAAACTATATCCTTTACCAAACTCACCTACCAATCCAGCAGTAATAGTCGTAGGTACAGTAATAGTCGTTGGTACCGTGACAGTTGTTGGTGCTCCAGGCACCGTGACGGTTGCTACTGTCCCTTTCGGTGTAGCAAGGTATGTTAAACCGCCGACAACGATCCCTGTAGCCCCAACTGCAGCTGCATACTTCAGGAAAGATCGTCTATCTTGCTTCTTAGGTTCAGATCCCATACCTCGGAGTATTAAAAGTATTGCACTTCTTAATTAAGCTTACCGATAATGTCCAGATAGTGTCCAAATAACTGCTTTGTGGCTTAATTTTTAAATCCTCTATGTTTTTGTTGTCTTTTTATGTGTTGGAGGTGTGTTGATGAGAGGCTTATTAGGCGTGGTGAGCTTCTTCTAAGCCTTGACTTCCTTGAGAGATATGATCTTGAGTTAAGTGTTTTGAATTGTGGTAAGGTTGGTAGGCCTTATAGGGTTACCTATATGTATGTTGTTTTTCTTGCTGTTGTGAGGTATCTTTTCGGTATGCCGTATAGGCAGCTTGAGGGTTTCACTAGGGCCCTACACAGACTCATACCTAGACTACCACCGGTAGACTACTCATGGCTTAGGAGGCGTATCCTAAGGCTTGACCTAAGGCCATACATGTCTCTAAGGAGCTATGATGGGCCTGTATCTATAGCTGTTGACTCTAGTGGTGTTGGGGTGTGTAGGTGTGGTGGGTGGGTTGAGAGGGTGTACGGTAAGAGAAAGAGGTACATTAAGATACACTTCGCAGTAGACACCAATACAAAGGAGGCTATATCTATGGATGTAACTATGGACGATGTATATGATTCTGAGGTTCTTCCAAGGCTATTAAAGGATGCCTCAATGAGTAGGGATGTTATAGAGGCATTTATGGATGGAGCATACGATACTAGGGGGTCATACATACTTCTAAGGGGGATGGGTGTAGGACCGATTATAAAGCCTAGGGCTAATGCCAGGACTGATAGGGGTCCTCCGGAGAGGAGAATATCAGCAGCTATACTCAAGATGTTTGGTGAGAGGGGGTGGAGTATGTTTATGGGCTATGGTAGGAGATGGGCCGTAGAGACAGCACTCTCAACATACAAAAGACCATACGGAGAATACTGCATGTCTAGAAACATAGAAAACATAGAAAGAGAGCTGAAGACAAAAGCATACATATACAACACACTAATAAACATGCATACGAGATAAGATCTGACAAACAAAAGAAGAAAACAGAGAGGTAGAATTAGGCCACAAAGCATACGGAACGTTTGGGATGTCCCGGGTGAGTCGGCCCGGGAGAAGGCGCTGGTCACTGTGGAGCTGATCCGGGAGATGGGTAGGGACGTGATAGACATCACTCCGCCCTCATCCCTGCTCCTCCTGAAGGTCCTTGTGGAGGAGTATGGGAGGGGGGTCCCGACGACGGAGAAGATCGTCAGGGTGCTGGAGAGGCATGCGGAGATAGCGCTGAAGGAGGGCAGATACGCGGAATCCAACATGTATCTGGCGCTGATACGGAGGCTCTTCGTCCTCCTGGTGGACGAGGAGAGGAGGGACGAGAGCGTTGACGGCAGCTCCCGGGTCGTAGTCTACGACATAGGGGGCCTGCCGAGCATATACCTGAAGACTCTCTACGCCAACTATGTCCTGACGACCCTCTATCGGAGGGCGACTAGGGCTGACATGGGGGATAGGCTTAGGACGCTGGTGATAGCTGAGGAGGCTCAGAACTACGTTAGGCCTAGGAGGCTAGACGAGCTTCCTTCGATGGGTGAGAGGATTGTGAACGAGCTGAGGGGGTATGGGGTTGGGGTCGTCCTGGTCTCCCCCGACCCCGAGCAGCTACCGCGGCACATGCCGAGGGACGTGGCCGCCGTCATAAGCACGGCGACACATAACCTACCGAGGGACATAGCGGAGATGGCCATAGAGCCTAGGACTGGTAAGGCTAGGAGGGGAGTCATCGCCTTCTACAACGGGAGGCTATACGCTGCTAGGAGGCCTAGGCCTCTGAAGATTATCGGGGTTCCGTCTGAGGCTAGGGTGGAGCAGAGGACTGCTACGGAGGTGGTGGCTACCGCTGAGCCGCAGGTGGAGGAGTCGCTGAGGGCCGAGGAGACCACTCTGAGTCTGAGACTTGAGGACGAGGAGGAGGCTGAGGAGGTGGCCGAGGCTCCGCCGGAGTCCAGAGGCCCTTGGTAGGGCTTGTCTCGATCGGTAGACTGGTCCTGCCATACATATACTCCCCCGACGCGGGATTGCGCGTCGGGCCGGACAGTTCCGGGGAGCCTGGCCGGGGAGAGGCTTTGGAGGAGGCGGTGGTTGTCCGGGAGCCCATAGGCTCCGGCCGACCCCAAGCCCGGGTAGGGCTCCCAACCTGATGAGGCTAGATTGATGGGGCCGGGCAGTTCCCGGGAGCCGCCGCGCGAGGAGGTAGAGGAGGTAGTGGAGCAGGTTGAGGTCGAGGGCTTGGAGAAGACGGCTGAGGAGTCTGGGGAGGAGGTGTCTGAGGATGAGAGGCTTGGAGAGCCTAGGCAGTTGAGGCTTGAGGAGGAGCCCGCTGAGGTTGAGGAGGTGGCCGCGGAGGCTGTGGCTCCCGAGCCAGCCGGTGAGGGGGTCTACAGGCTCTTCGGCCACGAGCTGGTTGAGGTTGCTGGCGGCGAGGTCAGCAGGCTGCGATGCGTCAGGTGCGGGGCCGAGGCCCCCCTAACGGGTGTGACGGCCCTGAAGG
>JAVVGN010000142.1:0-2796 GCA_032249095.1 Candidatus Caldarchaeales archaeon
AAACATCCCTATACAGTTGGATTTGTGGGGAAATGAGGTAATATTCAGGGGAAAAGGACAGACAACACTATATGGATACCCGAGGCCAGAAGCATGAGCTTGAAGGCGAATTCTATGCTAAAAGCCTGCTTATTTAGCTTAGCTTCTCATTAACTTTAAAATACATACCCCAAAACTGGATGTAGGTGCTTAAGCGGGGGCTCGAAAAAGTAGATCAACGTTTTTGCGGAGAACCTCTAGAGAGCTTTTAAGTGCGCTCCCCATAGAGCTCCCCCCTCGATACCTTTTTATTTAGCCCAGAGAGAGTGAATGCTTGCAAGAGGGGATCAAAGGTTGTCGGCAAACGAGGTAACTGTCTTGGTGGGTAAGAAACCGGCGATGAGCTATGTGCTGGCGTGTCTGATATCGCTGCAGCAGGGCCAGAGCGTTACGCTGAAGGCGAGAGGCAGGTCTATCAGCAGGGCGGTAGACGTCGTGCAGATACTGAAAAACAGGTTCTACAAGGATCTGAAGGTGCAGGAGATCAAACTGGGTACCGAGGTGCTGAAGGGCCAGGATAACAGGGACGTAAACGTGAGTACGATCGAGATCAAGGTCGGGTCTTAAAGGCGCTGCTCATAAGAGATAAATGGCGACGAGGCTGATGGCTAGCATGGGGGCGGTGACTACTGAGGCTTCCAGTATGCGAGTTCGATCTCAGGAGTGGTGCCTTATGCCAGAGCTGTCAGAGGAAGCTGGAGAGGGGCGAGTTTACGAGGCTCGACGTAGAGATCATGCGTTCTCTCCTAGATATAGAGTCTCCACCACTTGAGAAGGCAGAGTACGTAGGCTCCGTCAAGATCAAGTCTCGGGTTTTTGTGTTTTTCCGGAACCTAGACGCTACTCCCCAGCACCTTAACCAACTCTCCGCCCTCATCGCAAAAAGGGTTGGAGCCCCTGTAAGGGTTCTCCGCGACTCCCCCAACTTCAACGACTTCTTATCAGAGCTTGTAGCACCAGCCAAGGTCTCCTCGATAAACGTTGTTTGGCTGCCGGACGGGTCTGAGGAGACGATCGTGACGTTGGACGACTTGTCTAAGCTCCAGCTATATCCAGAGGAGATAGTCGAGATAGTCTCAGCACTGAAGAAGAGGTCCGTGAGGATAGAGAGGATCGCAAGGCGATAGTTTCCCGCGAATATTTTAAGAATGAATTAAACCGCAAAACAAAACCCAATCCCGATAACCGGAGGAAAGAGTGGGGGTTGATTAGTCTGTAGGCCCCGGCAGCAAGCCTAGCAACCCCAGACACCGGGATTATAAAAATATAGCCCGCCGGAGAAATTCTCCAGCGATTATAATACGTCAGCCCCCGATGTGTATAGTTCTGGGGTTTCCCCCTCGCTGCCGGGGGCCTATCCTAGTGCCCGAAAACGTCACCACTAGTTGTTTGATCTTTTTCACCAGCTCCTAACAATGTCGTCCACTTGGTCTATTCTTGTAGTATGCCATCGCCAGCCTAGTGACAGCCCGATGAAGCCTACCATCATATAGCCTCCAATACTCCCTTCCAGACGACCTAATCGGTTTGTAAAGTCCTAAAAGCCTCTCCAACACCCTCAAAGAACTATCAACAAAATCAGCATACACCAACAGTTCTGCTAGGGCCTCCCTGACAGCCAAACTATCGTCTATCCCCAGCCCCTCAAGAAGCATGTTGTAGGCCGGATACCTCTTACCAGCCTCCTCAACTATTTTTTGCCATCTCCACCATCTGCTTCTCTATGGATGAGATAGCTGGCTTCAGAACCTCCCTCTCAGCCTCAGACAAAGCCTTATACTTGTTGAGTAATTGTTGATGAGTCTTCAATAGAGACCTATAGGCCAATATCATCCTCCTCAAGACTAGGAAGTCCCCAGTAACCCTCCTAAACCACCCCTCCTCAACACTCATCAATGCCCTTATGTCTCCCCTAGCGTTCTTCGGCAGCCTAAGCTCCCTGCGCGCCTTCTCAATCAGCGTAAACCTCCTAAGATAATAGACCTCCACTCCCTTTCTCAGAAGTTCTATCACGCCGTAGGTGTGCTGGACCGGTAGTGTATCTACGAATACTTGATCTCCGGGCCCAGCCGGCATCCCGCTGAAGCTGTCTACGTGCCTGAAAGTCGTTCCATCAGTAGAGTATGTTATCCCGTATCTCCCGCTATTCTTCTTAGTCCTATGAACATCCGCATAGAACTTCAATATCCCTACACCTCTCCGTCAGTCTTGACCTCGTATGGCCACGCCACCAACTGGAACCTCTCCACCATCCCCAACACCCGTTCGGGAAGATCCTTCCACCGGCCCCACATATAAAGAGTAGTGGCCCCAATAACCATGCCATCACCAACCCTGCACTCACTAAGAGCTGGACACACCATCCATAAGGATCGCTCCAAACCCAGTCTTGAGGAGAATGATAGAGAGAGTAGAGGGAGGGAACAAGAAGATAAAAATCAAAACTCTTTACAGCAAACACTATTGGGCGATACAATACATGAATGATTTGGAGAAGCTCGGAAACATCACTACACTTCATAGAAAGCGCCAAGGAACTATTACGACGATATATAAAGACTTCAAAGGGACTAGTACTGCCCAGAGAAATCTACAATGCCCCAACAAACGTTAAGGGCTTGGAGAAGGAGAAATCTAAACTAAGACACATACTAGGCATAGAACACGTAAACATACCAATACAATTAGACCTGTGGGGAAACGAGGTAATATTCAGGGGAAAAAGACAAGCAACAATATACGGATACCCGAGGCCAT
>JAVVGN010000143.1:0-2783 GCA_032249095.1 Candidatus Caldarchaeales archaeon
ATATCCATCCACCTACAGCCAGTGGTGAGGACATATAGTATACCGTTCAAGACCACCCTATCATCAGCCCTAGGCCAACCAACCCTAGACCTAGGAGGAAGAAAAGGCCTAACGACACCCCACTCAAAATCACTAAGCCCACGAAACTCCATAATACACCATGCTCAGAAGAAGCTTAAATAGTTTGGAGACGAGTTCAAGGAGAAATCTAAGCTAAGACACATGCTAGGCATAGAACACGGCAACATACCAATACAGTTGGATTTATGGGGCAATGAGGTAATATTCAGGGGAAAAGGACAGACAACACTATACGGATACCCAAGACCGGACTAACAGACGCCCGAAGATCTCTCTTTCCGCTACCCTGAAGCTTACGTGGTCTACGGCCACGAGCTTGCCAAAAACTTTTGTAAGCTCTATCGCCTCAAACATCTCCACGACTTCCTCATGAAGGAGTGGGACATAGAGCCTGCCAGCATCGGGAGAAGCGAGATGTCTCCAGCCAATAGGGCCTACACCGACTTCCTCATAGCCACAGCGTATGAAGAGCCTTTCCTGGTGGGGCTCTCCGCGGTCCTGCCCTGCTTCTGGGTCTACCTAGAGGTCGGGAAGGAGCTGCTAAAGCGCGGGTCTCCGAACCCGACCTACCGCAGGTGGATCGAGACCTATTCCTCGCCGAGTTACGAGGAGCTGGTTGGGAGAGTACTGGAGACCGCCGATGATGCTGCGGAGGATGCATCTGCTAGGGAGAGGAGGTCGGCGGAGCGCGTCTTTAGGCTCTCAACCATATACGAATACATGTTCTGGGACTGGGCCTACAGGCGTCTGGGCTGGCCCCTTGATCTGCGCATAACCGACTTATAAATCGGTTTATATCCTTGTTTCACAACGGGCCCACCGTGACGCTCGCCGACCTGTCAAGGAGGCTTGACTCGGCAGGTTGGGGAGCGAGGCACTGGTACCTTTTCGGCGCCGTCTCCCTCAACTATTTCCTGGACGGCGTCGTCTTCGCGATCGCTCCTCTCATAGCCGTGATTGTGGCTCCCGATCTGGCTGTGGTGATCTTTGCCACGAACCTCGTCGCAGAGGCTGCGGGCTCGATAGTGTTGGGCTACCTCGGCGATAGGTGGGGGAGGAAGACGGCGCTCATACTCATCAACGCGCTCCAAGTCGCCTCGACAGTCCCGTTATTCTTCCTCTACACTAATGGGCTGGCTGTTTGGGTGCTGACTTCCGTGCTGAGTTTCAGCGTCGGTGGAGACTATGGAGCGTCTTATGCAGCTCTCGCTGAGCTGACGCCGGCGCGGCACAGGGGGAAGGCGATTCTCCTCTCAACAAACTTCTGGAACGTCGGCAGCGCGGCGATCGCGGGCGCAGCACTAGCCTACGCCGCGATATACAGCGACCCTCTACTGCAGGCCCAGTACGTCCTCCTGACAGCGTTGGCCACGCTAGCGCTGGTCGTGGTCCTGAGGGTCTCAGTCCCAGAATCGCCCCGCTGGCTCATCTTTAAGGGGAGAGAAGAAGAGGCTCGGAGGATCGTCTCTGAGATAGCTAAAACAGCGAAATATGGCGATAGTGCTGAGGGCGTTAGCAGGCGGACAGCAGCTCGGAGGCCTGGAGGCCCCGTGTTCCGTTTCCTCGTCTTGGCCGCGGTGACTGTTTCGCAGTACGTGACCTACGCCATGATGGCCTACTATGCACCCTACGCGTCCGGCTTTAGGTTCGGAGCAGAGTCGGCTCCCCTAGTGATAATGGTTGCAAACTCCGGCGCATCGGTAGGGGCCCCGCTCCTGTGGCTGCTGATAGATAGGGGGCGTAAGACACCACTCTTCGTCGCCTTTCTTCTTGGGACCATTTTCAGCGGGCTCGTCTTGGCGGGGCACGAACTTGCAGTCTCTGGACTGTTCTACGCGGCCCTATTCGTCTGTCTCGTCTTCTCGGAGTGGGCTTGGGGACTGATCAGCTCCCTCCAGAGCGAGCTGTTCCCTACGGGCGTAAGATCGACGGCGGTAGGTGTTCTCACAGGCCTCACTGGCTTCGCCGGGGCCGTCGTGGTCCTGTTGCAGGGTATGCTTGATGCGTCAGGCTTCCTCCTCGCCTCTACATTGCTTTGGGCTGTTGGGCTCGCTGCTACGGTGGCCTGGCTCGTCAGGGGACCTGAGACAGCTAGTAAGTCGGTGGAGGAGATCGAGGAAGAGCTTAAGGCATAACGCATATAACGCGGCTCGGAGCCGAGTTTGGCGTGAAGAGGCCTGGTATAGCTCTATAACTCTTTTAGTCGTAGATGAAGTATAGAGGTTTCATGAACATGGGAAAGGGGGGAGGGTTTGGGGCTTCTCCAGCCAGACATTAGAGAAACCCAGAAGGCCGGAAGGATGTAGAGCTAGACCACGCCGCTCTATTGGCGGGAACTCTTACCTGACCGCTCCAACCTCCTGGGTTTTTTCTCTGTCAGGCTGGAGTCGGCCCGGCCTCCTGTGCCTCCATCGCTAGTCTCCTGACGTCTCTTAGAATTCTTTTCGCCACGCGTAGGATTGCCTGCCAATTACTTTTACCTCTCTGGCGTGCCTTGTGGCTTAATTCCTGGGCTCTTTCGTCTCTCTTCGGCTACCTTTTGGCTATTCCTGTGACGTTTTCCGGCTCTCGTCTCAGATTCCCTATATCCTTTCGCCTCAAGGCCTATTGCCATGCTTCTATTCCTCTCCCATGATGAGCTACTGGAAGAGGGTCGATGAGAGGCTTATTAAGCGTGGCATGCTTATTATGGATCTAGATTT
>JAVVGN010000144.1:0-2670 GCA_032249095.1 Candidatus Caldarchaeales archaeon
ATTCCCCTGTCGCCTAAAGGCGACAGTCCCTTGCGCCCGTTTTCTATGGAGTTATAGAAATAGGGTGGAAGTTGAGACAAATATTTACGACGCCCCGCAGGCTATCAAAGCGGGACTCGCATTTTGCATCCTCTAATGAAGGCGGTGATAACAGTGACAGCAAACGACCTTTTCAACTATGCTGTCCAGACCTTTGAAAACACTTTCGCCCCGAAACTGAGAGAGTGGGGGTTGAAAATCTACCCACCACGACGGGATGATTATGAAATAGAGTGGCTAATAGAGAGTAGGAGTGGCTATCTCACCAGAATTTTCATTGTCCTGTATCCGCCTTACGGGATTGGGATTTACGAAGATTGTGTGGACAAAGCGAAGGTTCGGGTATATGATGACTGGAAGGATGAGATATGGAAGCGGTTTTTGGAAGTCATCAGCGACGCAATTTTGAGGCTTAGCGGAAAAGAGATAGAGAAAGATTACAATATTCCCTATCACCTGCTCAGGGGTGTAATGCTCCCAAAACTGCCGAAGACTGCTGACGGGCTTTACCCCGAAATGTTTGTCTATTTCAACATAGCGCCAAAGAAGTTGAGGTGGAGCTGGAAATTGGTTGTCCGCCATAACAACAGGCAAAGCGACCTATGTGTCACTGAAACGAAAGACTTAGAAGTAAAAGACCCTATTGAAGTCTTTCGCCTAATGTTCAAATCGGCAATGATGGAAATCTTGCTTTGAAACGGGCTGTGTTACAATCTCAAGGCGGAGGGGAAGGCGATGGTTGACTTACAGGCGCTTTTGGACGCAATTGTAGAAAGAAACGCAGATAAAGCTTTGGAAACAGTAGCCCTGCTAAAGAAACACTTAGAGAGCCCCGTTTTAAACGACCTTGAGGGTGCCATCGGACAGAACGATTGGGAGCGGGCGCAATCGCTCTTCTGGCGCCTTGTCGGGTCTTTCCTTGTTGCCCCCAGATAAGAGTTAATTTCGGCGCCGAAATTAACTCCGGCCCCTTCTCGCTTCCAGCACGCCTGCCGAATAATTATCGGGCGGGAGGTGCCAAGGATGCAAAGTACTTTTTGTTGGCTTGCAGTTTTCTTTAGGCAACGCTACCGACCAATCTTTGAAAAGAAGTGCAGGGTGCGAGTTGACACCACCTCAGGAGAAGACAGCCTCATAATTCGCCTGTGGGATAGGCGGAAAAGTATCTCTTACTCGTTGAAAAAAAATTGATAGGAAACTTTTCCTTTTCAGGAATGACGCGCGCCTTGCCCCCCGTGGAAGTGATAAAGACGGGAAACCTTTTCCCTATGATGAGGGGGAAGTAATGCGTGCCTTTCGGGCGCTTGCGTCGGTGGCGTTGGACGAAGCAATTTGTGTGTCCATCCGTCGGGCATTTGTCCGTCGGAAAATACCTGCCGTTCTCCACACCTTAAGGGTTCCCCCCTTTGTAGAAGTGAGACCAAAGGACGAAGAGCAGCGATATTTAATCGTCCCCCGTGTCACAGACGATAAACTTCGGTGCCGAATCTTGCAACGAGACCCTCAGCGCTCTATCTTTATCAACGATGTGGTTTTAGGCAGATTTGAAATCCCGCTGAAGGATTTTCGCCCCGATAAAATAGTGAAGATGTTTAGCCTTCTCAGGATTTGATTTAGGGCTGGAGAGGGGAAGTCCTGCCGAATAACGCTTTATTGCGGGGTGAAACGACCGATGTCCGATTTGCTCCGACTTGCGACGGAAGTCTTTGATGCGGAGATTTCGCCACTCCTGACGGAGTGGGGATTTTCAGTTTCCGTGAAAATACGGAATGCGCCATCAGTCTGGTGGGAAATCGGCTGGAAGGAACTTACCTACTCCATCACCGCCGAGCATCTTCACGGGGATACTTCGCTGATTCTCTGGGGAGAATCAGGAGACTATATGACGGCTATGATAGACAAAGGAATAGACGACAAGGCTTCCTTAGAGCGAGAAATCTTAAGCAAATTCAAATACCTCCTTGAGCCAGCAATTATCTACTTGACGAAGCAGGAAGTGAAGCGTCTCATCGGAAAGACGATATGGTTTTTTGGAACCCGACGAAGCAAACAAACCAGAAATCTCCTAAGTTGGGGAGTAGGAAGCTATCACGCCTCTTGCAGCCTCTCTTTAATGCTAAGGCGACGGCGCTGGCGCTGTCGCCTCTACCAAGCCGAACGGGGTAAAGTCAATTTTCTCAGCGAACATTATATCACTCCCGCCGACGGCATCCCCAATCCCGCTGAAGCGCTTCTACAGTTCGTGAAAAAGATGGTGGCGGTAGCAATCCTTTAAAAGTTATTTTCGGCGCCGAAAATAACCTTGAATCTGCCGAATAATGTGTTGGCGAAGGAGGTGACCTACGATGACGCCGCAAAAAATGGCGTGGGAGCGAAAATGGCGCAACCTTTTTAGCGAGGTGGAACGGAGGGTTGACTACTGGCTGGAGCGCTGGGGGGAAATCGGTATGAAGTCTCAAAAGGAAAGGCAAGGAGAAGACAAAATCTTGTGGACAGTCAACTGGAAGGACTCTAAATCCGCCCGAACACAGTTAACACTTTCGCTTGGGGAGAAAGACGGGCGTCGCCGTATCGTCCTGCGGCAGCTCCCTTAAAGCCGAACAGGCACGGCGCCGACGAGAGGTTGGCGCC
>JAVVGN010000145.1:0-2640 GCA_032249095.1 Candidatus Caldarchaeales archaeon
TTGCTGAGTGTTTTCTTCAGCTGCTCCACTATTGCGGCGTCAACCCTAAGAGCCTCTTGCCCCTATTGAACCACAACTTCTTCTCTAACCTCAGAGAGCTCCTGCTTGAGCTCTCTGAGCAGATGGACCTGATAGCGGACTATTCGAAGAGCGCAGCCAGGTCACTGCACTATCTCTTACCACCATCCCCCGTAATGGCTAAGCTGCTGACCTCCGAGGCCTTCGCGGGGTATAAGGAATCTCTGAGGAACTGCGTTGAAGCGCTCTTTTCCACACTTAGGGCCTTGATGACCGGTGGGAAGGTGGGGTTAGAGACTGTGCACATGATTGAGAAGTGGGAGGAAGAGGCGGACGAGCAGAAGGACGAGCTGATGGGCATGCTCTATCGGCTGAGGAACGAGACGGAGTCTTCCGAGTTCCTGCTTCTGAGGGAGTTCGTGCTGATCTTGGACAACGTGTGTGACGCCGCGGAGGACGCAGGCGACGTGATCCTAGTGATGCTTGCGACGGTCTACAGGTAGTGGGGGGTGGGCGGCGCGTCCCGGAGTGCCCGGGGCCAGGCACCGATACGGTTTTTTAGAAGGAGCTGAGGATGTATCATGCAGGCTGGGTTGCCGGTCATAGGGTGGTGGGAAACACCCGGTCCCATTCCGAACCCGGAAGTTAAGCCCCACCCGCCCGGCGAGTAGTGCTTTGCGGGAGCGGGCGCGAAAGCCGGGTGCTGGCAACCCGGCCTTGCGCGTCATGAACCTGGCCAAAGCCTCACTGACCTGAGTAGTCATAGACAAACCCTATAGCACCTGCGTGATATATTGTATTATACGTGTCACGGCTTCTTGAAAATGTCAGCCGGTAGTGTCGGCTGCGGATATATAGCCTGGAGACCGAGATCTCGGTGGAGTGAGGCGCGAGGGCGCCGCGGACGGCGTCCTGTATAAGGAGGTCTTATATAAATGCACCGGTGAAACATAGGATAGTGTCCAAATAACGGGTTAATATAGCTGAGGGCCTCGCGAAATAACCTCGCGAGTAGAAATAGACGCCATAAGACAGTATTTAAAGCCTATTTGGACACTATCAAACATAGCCTCTCGGATAGACCTCTTAAGCTGAGACCTGGTTGAGAAGAGAACGACGGAATAGAGCCTCTCAATAGGAGGGTACCTGTGGGATCGAAAGAGATCGGCGAACGAGTCCAGTACCGCATCGATGACGTGCATCATGGCCAGAGACCGATCCAAAAGGCTTAAGTAAAACTTGTCAGTACCGTGTTGCGCCTTCCCCCAGAGTTAAAGTGATTTTGAAAAGTGGAAAGAGAGGGGGAGGGGTTGAATTTCCCCAGCCAGACATTAGAGAGGCCCAGAAGGCCGGAAGGTGTGACGCGCAGACCACACCACCCTTATAAGATTATCTCATAGGGGTGACAGGTGTAAGGAGTCGGCCGCTCTAGCCTTCTGGGTCTTTTCTCCGTCAGGCTGGAACCGGCCCGGCCTCCTGGCTTTCAATGTTATCCAGATGGTCTTTAGGACTTCTTTGAGTTCTTTTCCTCTTATTTTGTATCCCTTTAGGCTTATTGTACGCCTTTCAAGGGCCTGTCTAGCGGTCCTCGACCTGTGGAAGCGTGTCTTCCTATCTCTCCTCCATAGTCCGAAGTAGTTCTTGGTTCTACGCCACGAAGCCCACTCCGGCAAGACAAGGACCTCGGCGAGAGCCTCCAATGCCGACGGATTACTATCTATCCCCAGCAACTCAACAAGCCTATTATAGGCCTGATATCTTTTACCAGCCTCCTCAGCAATCATCCCAGCCATCTCCCCCAACTGTTTTTCGATAGAGGAGATGACTGGTTTTAGTGTAATCCTCCCACTCTCCGACAAAGATTTAGCCTTATTGACGAGTTGCTGATGAGTCTTCAATAGAGACCTAATAGGCCAATATCATCCTACGCATGACTAGGAAGTCCTAAGTAACCCTCCTGAACCACCTCTCCTCTATGTTCATTAATGTCTTGATGTCTCCCCTAGCGCTCTTCGGTAGCTTATGCTCCCTGCGAATCTTCTCAATTAGTGTAAGCCTCCTGAGATAATAGACCTCTACCCCCCTCCTTAGTAGTTCTATCGCGCCGTCAGTATGCTGGGGTGGTATTGTATCCATGAATAGCTTGTCTCCGGGCCCAGCAGGGATCTCGCTGAAGCTGTCTACATGCTTGAAAGTTATTCCGTCAGTAGTATATGTTATCCTGAAGCCCTCTCCGTTCCTCTTAGTCCTATGAACATCCGCGTAGAACTTCAATATCCCTGCACCCCCTTATTCTGTGTCTTTATCTCGTGTTGCCTAGCTATCACGTGGAACCTCACCACCATCCCCCTCCATCCCCATCACACGTTTCGGATAAGACCCTCCACCGGCCCCACATATAAAGAGTAGTGGCCCCAATAGTCGGGCCATCCCTAACTTGGACTCACTATGCTCAAGCAGAACTATTACCAAAATATATAAAGACCTCGGAGGCTAATACTGCCAAGAGAACTATACTACGCCCTAACAAACATTAGGTGCTGGGGAAGGGGGTAGGCGTTGTTAAAGAGCTCGTCTCCAAACTATTTAAGCTTCTTCTGAGCATGGTGTATTGTGGAGTTT
>JAVVGN010000146.1:0-2547 GCA_032249095.1 Candidatus Caldarchaeales archaeon
TTTGCGGAGGTGGGGGACAATGCTTAGCAAGTTGTTTACGATGTTGTTGCAATTTGTTAGTGCGATGCTGGATTATGTTTTTGGGTTTGTGGCTGATGCGCTGAATGGTCTTGCGCTCATACTTTTTCAGTTTTTCTCGTTTTTGTACAACGCTCTTGTTAGCGCGATCTCTTTTCTCGCTTTGTTGAATCTGTTTTTGCCTATTGATATGTTCTTTCTGCTTTTAGGCTTATGGTTTGCTTGGCGGTTAAGAAGTTTTATTGTCAGGCTGGTCAAGTGGGCGATAGAGGTGATCGTGCCGTGATCAGGGCGTATCTGGGGTTTCCAGGCGGGGGCAAAAGTTACGGTATGGTCGAAGACGCTTACGATTTGTATCGGGAGGGGTATTATGTTTTTTCTGCTGATTATGTGTCTTTCGCTGAAAGATTGGATTTGAAGCAATTGTCAAACTTGGATTGGTTGTTGGCTTTTGATGAGAGGGGGGCGATACTGCTTTTGGATGAACTTGGTCTGCTTCTATTTAGCAGAAACTTTATGAAAAATGATGAGGCTCTGTTACGAACATTTGTTTTACATAGAAAGAAGGGGATACATTTATTTTATTCAGCACAGTACCTTGATCAGGTTGATAAAGTTGTTAGAGAACTTACTAACGAGAGGGTTTATTGTGCTAATTTGGGAAGATTTTATCTGCGATTTTACTTTGCGTTTGGTACTTTTCCCACATCGGTTAAACTGGGGTTTTTTAGTCCAACGATCTGGAAAATGTACGACAGTTACAGTCATGCGAGACAAATTTTAAAGGTGTCTAAATCGGTTCAGAACTTGATAAAAATTCTTCGGTTGTATGAGAGGTCGCTACGCTCGCGGGGTAGGCCTGTGCTCTCTTCTGTTTTGAGTTATCTGATTTTAGCTGCCAAAAGGGGTGACGAAGATGCAAGTTGGCTTTATCGAGAGCTGTCTTCTCGCCTTAGTATTGCTCAATTTTCTCTCAGTGGTGGCGATTTGGGTGTTGGTTCTCTACTTTTTTCTTCTGAGGAGGTAGGTCGTGATGGAAGTTAGTGAGTTGGTCAATTTTTGGATGTCAGAGGTCTTCAAGGCAGTTATTGTGGTTTTTGGTGTTCTCACTGGCTTTTGGGTTATTTCTCAGGCTGTGGGGGGTGGTGATTGATGCGGATGAATTTCTTTGTCTTTCTGTTCCTTGTTTTCCTTATCATCCCTTTTGTGATTATTTCCTGTACGCGGTCATTGACAGCGCTCATCCGTCCAATCCCGCAACGCTACATCCGACCCGCTGACCGACCGCCTGCTGACCGACCGCTTGTCCAAGTGCCGACGACGAGCCCGACGAGCCCGATGAGCCCGAGCCCGACCCGATCCGTCCCGACCAGCGAGGGGCGGTGTTCGGAGGGGTGCTGTGTGTGCGGGTCAAGGCCGGTGGGGCATCTTTTCATTCTCTATGACCGCTCCTACCGCCTTTGCCGCCAGCATCTTTCTGAAGTTCCGAAACTCATCAGTGCCGCTCGCCAGCGCATTCCGAATGCTTTTGTCACTTTAACGCTCTACGATCCCGACCTTATCATTGCTGTTGCCAAAACTCTCAAGTGACAACGCTTTCACCGGCGACTCGCTTCCGCCACCACGACGACACACTACAATAGTGGGTGCGGTGGCGGATTTGCTGCGGCAGCCCGACCCGCCATCTGCGGTCGGGTCTTTTTTGTGTTTGCTCCACTATATATATGCTTGCTGACCGCCAGCCCGACCCACCCAGCCGCCCTGACCGAGCCCGACCCGATAGGGCTGTGGCAGTGGGCTTCGTTGAGGTGGCAGGTGACTGCAGGAAGGCGGTGAGGGTGTGGCAAGTGGTCTTGTCCGTTGCTGTAAGTGGAACTTCTCCGAAGCCTGTGGGGTGGACGACGGGCACGGGAACCGAAAGGTCGTAGCCCCCCACGACCGCAGCGGAAACGGCGCGTTCGCCCCCCTTAGGCGAACGGGTTGGGCTCGGACACGTAACGCTACAGAGATCCCCTGCCGTAGGGTGGGTGGGACCCGAAGCGGTAACGATTTTTTGATGATGAGGGGGGGGTTGAGTTTTGTGAATTTTGTGCTATAATAGAGGGCGGAGGTGGTTTACGATGAAGGAGATCACGGTGCGTCTTGATGATGACACCTTTGTTGCGTTGTGGGCAGTGGCGCGACGGCACGGGTTATCGATTGAGGAGATAGTGCGTAGGTCGATCAACTATGCCCTTAACGAGGTCTATGACGCTAATGACCCGTCCAAAGATCCTGCTGTGAGGAACTTGCTCAAGATGCTTCTTCCTGTTTTGGGGGATGAGCGGTGAAGTATTACAGGATAACTGCGGTGCTCACTGAGGATGAGTATCGGTTTGTTATCAGGATCAGTCGGTTGATGTCCTGTTCACGGTCACGGGCGCTCGCTGTCTGTGTCGCGTGGGCTATGGACAATGAGCGGTTGCTCAACCTGCTGGACCTTCTTGAACGGGAACGGGCGCGCCTGAAGGGCGCGCCCGACGCGGTGGA